>DATHQV010000089.1:0-3025 GCA_035482355.1 Acidobacteriaceae bacterium
CGTCAATTCCCCCGGCGTCTTCCCCTCAATCTGCTGCGGATACCCGCGAAACGCCAGATGAGCCGTCTGGAGGGGCACCTCCGTCTGCCGAACGTTGGCCAGCATGTCCGGCCCGTTGTCCACCCGCGCCTGATCCCAATAAATTTGCAGATTCGTGGTGATCCGAATCTTCCTCGTCCCCGCCGGCAGCTTGCCCGTCAAATCCACAACGATCGTGCGCGGCAATCCCGCCGGGAATCCCATATCCTCGACCACCCGCTTCCACGACCCATCCGGCATCAGCGCATCCACCCGCGGAGGCACCGGCTGCATCCCTGCCTGCCACGCCGCATACATCGAGCTGGCGCTGAAGTACTCGATATACCCATCCAGCAGCAGCCGCAGCGGCCGATCGCCACCCCGGCGACCTGAGTCGCCGGGGACTCTGCCATCTGTCCACGCGCCCAGATCGAGCGTCAGGCTATGCATGTTCGCAAAGCCCGCATAGCTCAGATTCGTAAAGTCCCGCACGTACCGGTAATCCTTCGCCGCCAGCAATCCCGAAACATCGCGCCCCTGGTCATCCCACGCTCCTGCCACCGGCCGCGGCTCCGAAACTGCAATCGTCTTTCCAGAAGCAAACGGCTTCTCACTCAAAAATCTTTCATCGGGATAGACAGAAACGCCCGCCGGATGATCCACCGCCACCAGCCGCAGCTGGTCGATGTAGTTGACCTCCTCCATCGGCTCGCCGAATCGCAAACTCAGCAGGCCCTTGTCAGCCTTCAGCTTGTCGCCGTCTACCTTGATCCACTCGTCGGGATCATTCTGGTTCGTCGCCGTGGGCGATACCCAATGCCCAATTACCGCCGCGCCAATCACGTCCGAAATGAACTGATACTTCTGCCCATCCCATGCAAACAGCACCGGACACGAGCTGCCCCGCCGGTCCAACTCCTTCAGCGCCAGCAACCGATGCGGCAGTTGGCTCGCGTCAATGTCGATCTCATCCTGCGGCACGCCCGTCGGCCACAGCAGCCGCACCACATCCACCTTGTCCGTCTGCCCCAGCCCCGCCACAATCTCCTGCGGACCCTGGCTCAAATACCCCGAACCGCCCGCCACTTCAAACTTCTGCCACTGCCCGTTCGCAAAAACCTCCACCTTCGTCCCAATCGCCGACTTGTTGTCCGCGAGTCCAGTCAGCGCAATCCGCAGCGAATGATTCTTCGTGCCGCCCACATTCTTCAGCACCACCGGCGCGCCGCCCTGCTGCGTCACAATCAAATCCGTAGCGCCATCGCCGTCCACATCCGTCGCAATCACCGACCGAGCATCTTTCAAAGCAATCTTGTCCAGCCCCAAAGCCGCGCTCACATCCTCAAACCCTTTCGGACCCAAATTCCGGAAGACATGCAGTTCCGTCCTGGCACCAAAATCCAGTACGGCAGCCAAATCGATCCATCCGTCGTTATCGACATCGATCGCCGTTACCCCCGAACCACCAGTCACGCCTGGAGGCAGCGGCAACGCTACGCGATCAAAGCGCTTGCCCTCCACATTCCGCCACAGCGTCAACCCCGGCGCACCGTCGTGCGTCAGCGCAACATCCATCCATCCATCTTTGTTGAAATCGAAAATCGCTATGCCAGTGGAAGGCCTTAAGCTTTCATCCGAATACAGCGGAACTCGCTTGAACGGCCCCTCGCGCTGGTTCAGATAAACAATCGGCGCGACCTCTCCTGGTGCGGCCCCCGTCACGACCAAATCCACAGCGCGATCGTTATTGATGTCTGAAAGTATCGGCTGCACTGGAATTCCCTGTCCCCCCAACCCCGTCGGCCCTGTCCATTCCGTGAACGTCGAGTTCCCGTTGTTCCGCCACATCACGTTCGGCCCGTTCGTCTGCCCTTTCGCAGCGGCGCCGGTGACATATAAATCCAAATCCCCATCATGATCGAAATCCACAAACGTCAGCCCCACCGGTGTGTTCAACTGCGTGATCCCCACCTTAGTAGTCACATCCTCAAACTTTCCTCCACCCAAATTTCGATAGAGTCTCAGACCGTTGCTCAACGCAACCGCCAGATCCGGCAGCCCATCGTTATCAAAGTCCCCTACAGCGCAGCCCCAACCCTGGCCGCTCGCATCCAGCCCCGTCTGGCTCGCGGGCACCTGCTCAAACGACCCATCATGCAGATTCTTGTAAACCTCAATCGCGTTCTGCCCCGCGCCCATCACCACCAAATCCTGCGACCCCTGCCCCATCACATCCAGCGCGCAAGCCCCACCCGCGCCGGAAGAGGGGAGATCCGCCGCCCCCATCTCCACATGCGCCCCAAGTTCTACGTGTGAAGCAACAAACCGCTTCACTGTCTGCGCCTCAAACTTTATGGGAATCATCGCCCCCACCGGCTCGGCCGCCACCGTCATTTCCTGCATCGTCGAGTACCGCCCGCGCTCCCCATACCCCACGCTCAGCGGCGACGACAGCTTCGCCTGCGTCAAATGCTGGAACACCTTCAAATGCTCGTGCGCTTCATCCGTCTTCCCCGTCCGCTGCAGCGCCCGCGCCAGCCCAAACTGCGCCGAGGCATGCGTTGGATTCAGCTTCAGTGCCGCATTAAACTCCGCAATCGCGTCATCGAAATTCCCCAGGCTCAAATCCAGCGACCCCACAAAGTAGTGCGCATCGGCGTCGTTCGGATCAATCGCCAATACCTTGCGCATCTCCTCGATCGCCGCCTTCTGGTTCGCCTCGTCCATCTCCGTCAGCCCCAGGTTGTACCAGGTCCGCGGATTCTCCGGAGCCACCTTCGCCGCCACCCGCAGCTCCTGCTCCGCCTCCGGCAGCTTCTGCTCGTAGAGCAGCGCAATTCCCCGGTTCAGCACCGGAATCGCCGACGCCGGATCCGCCGCATGCGCCTCCGCCAGCTTCGCCGCAGCCTTCTCCGTCAGTTGCTGATTCATCAGCGCCACGCCAATGCCATTCAGCCGCGCCGCTTCGAGTGTGTTGTGCTGATCATCGGCAGGCCGCGCCGCACCC
>DATHQV010000090.1:0-16845 GCA_035482355.1 Acidobacteriaceae bacterium
TTTCCCGGAAGCTGACCACGGCTTCAATTTCGGCAGGTGAAAGATTCTTTCCGTAAGCAGGCATGTTGCCGCCACCGGTGACAACTTTGAAGCGCAGTTGATCGGCGGTCATGCGCGTGGCGACGGCGTCGAGCGTGGGCCCGCGTTCGCCACCCTGTCCGCCGATGGAGTGACAGTTGCGGCATTGCTTGGCCTGGAAGACGACCGCGCCCTGGCGCACCAGCGGGGTCGCCTCTTCGAGGTAGCGAACAGGAAGAATGTCACCGCTCCACGCGCTCATGTGCGGACTCCACGGCGTGTACGTGGCGAGATGCGTGAAGACCGCCCAACTCACAGCCACGGACGTGAGCGCGAGGACAGCGACGGGCCGCCGGTGCCAACTCTTCTCGCCCTCGCCGGCGACGAAGGGCACCGCCAGCAGGCCGGCGATCATGAGGATGGGAGCGATCAGAATGAAAGGCGTCTCCATGGATGGCGGGAGGTAGGAGAGGACCGCGTAGATCCAAAGGAACGGGAAGTCGGGTTTGGGGACAGTCTGAATGATGGAGGGATCGGGCTGACCGCCTGGGCCGGAGGGTCCCAGGACCGCCGCGCAAATGGCGACAGCCGCGAGGATGGCGCCGGAGAAGATGAGGTCTTTCCAAAATGCCCCGGGAACGAAGGGGATGCCGTCTTCGTGCGCGAGCTTGTTGTATTCGGCGATGTAGGTGGAGCGGCGAACGGTGCGTCCGGGCATGGGCCACTCGTTGACCCCGAGCTTGAGGACCATCCACACATGCACGAGAGCCAGCATGAGCAGCGTGCCGGGAATGACGAAGACATGCAGCGCAAAGAAGCGAGAGAGCGTAGCTCCGGCAATGACCGGGCCGCCGAGCAGCAGGTGCACGAGGCTGCCGCCGAGCCAGGGGATGCGGCTGGTGATGAAGACGCCGATGCCGAGGCCCCAGTAGGCGTCCTGATCGAAACGGAGAACCTGGCCGGTGAAGGCCATGCCTAGCGTAGCGAGCAGCAGGAAGACGCCGACCGTCCAGGTGAGCTCGCGCGGGAATTTGTAAGCGCCGAAGAGAAAGACCTGGGCCATGTGGATGAAGACCACGGCGACCATGAAGTTGGAGCCCCAGCCGTGTATGGCGCGCAGATACCAGCCCAGCGGGATTTGGTGGTTGAGGATGTTGAGGCTGTTCCACGCTTCGGCGGCGGAGGGAACATAGACGAGCGCCAGCAATACGCCTGTAACGATTTGCAACATCAGCAGCGTGAAGGCAGCGCTGCCGAAGACGTACCACCAGCTGGCCGTGTTGCGCGGCACTTTGTGCAGCACGGCGTCCTTCACGGGGCCTTCAACCTGAAGACGCCGCTCGAACCAGTCGTAAATCTGCTTCGCGGTTTCCTTCATCCGCGGCATGGGCAGTCCTCGTCTTTGCCGGGTGTGGAGATGTTGACCAGTTTGGCGGTGTTGGAGAGGCTCGGCATTTGGCCGGCGTCAATTTGTAACTGTCCTCCGGCTATTTTGTATTCGTATGTGAAGAGACCGCGTTCGGGCGGTCCGGACGCGCGGGAACCGTCAGCGTAATATACGCCTCCATGACAAGGGCACATGAAGAGCTGCGACTGCGGGAACCAGCGGACCGGGCAGCCGAGATGCGCGCAGTTGATGGCGAAAACTTTGAACTGGCTGGCGCCTTCGCGGCGCACATAGCAGGCGACGTTGTCCGTTTGGCCGTCCCAGGAGCGGGTGAAAGGAGTTTTGTAAGACGCGAGGCGGGTTTCGCCGATGGGGAAATCGCTGAGGGATCCGAGGGAAATCCAGGATTTGTAGGAGGAGTCTTTGCGGACGGGCGCGAGCAGATAGCGAACGATAGGGACGGCGAGAGCGAGGCCGACGATGCCATTCAGTGCGGCTCCGGCGGTAAGCAGGAGCCAGCGGCGCGAGACAACGGCAGGGTCTTCGCGGTCGGAGGCATCCTGACTTGCGGTCACAATGTCGGGGCCGGTGCTGGCTTTCTCGGGGCTGTCGCTCTGTTCGACCACGGCTCTCTCCTCTATTGGGCAGACTGGGGTGTGGGCGCGGCTGAAACCGCAGCGGAATTCCGCATGGAATCTAAATACGTCACAATGTCGGTTACATCCTTTGCAGCAAGGGGACCATCGTGCATCCAGTCGGGCTGGTGGATGTCGGGCCTTCCCGCGATGATGATGGTGCGGAGGGCCTGATCGCCGACCAGCGATAGATAGACAGGGCTGGTGACTTGCTGGCGGCCGGGCTGCTGATGGCAAAACGCGCAACGGGCCTGGTAGGCCAGTTGGCCGTGTTGGGCATTGCCGGGTTGGACCTGCGCGTAGGGCGGAGGTGTAGCGCCCGCGAAAGCATCCGTTTTCGACCATTCGCTGCGCATGCCGCCGATGATTGCATCAATTTGCTGATCGGTGAGGATGCCGCCAGCGGATTGAGCGAAGGCCGGCATTTCTGTGCCGGGCATGCCGGTGGAGATCCATTTGCGCAGCGTCGCGTCATCAACGAGCCCCTGATATTCAGGATTGGCGAGGTCAACAGCGGGGCCGCCTTGTCCATTGGCGCCGTGGCAGGCCTGGCAATTCGCCGCGTAGAGTGCGTGAAAATCGGTGACCTGCTCGGGGCGCGCCGCGGGTGCGTCTTTCGGATAGCCAGGCATACGATCGCAGCCGGTGAGCGCGACGGCCAAAGTGGCGAGCGCAAGGAGAGCAACGCGCGTCCTAAAGCGAGTCCCGCGCATCAGGGCTTCTCCTTTTTGGGAGGGAGCGGCGGACCGGCATCGGGGTTCGACTCCATCAAGCCTGGGGCTTCAATGCCCATCCGTGCGAAGAACGGGAGGCGGCCGCTGGTGCGGATGCGGCCTTCGCGAGCGACAACCAAACCAGCGACGACGCCGAAGGTGACTTGCGAGACGACGAACCATCCCCAGGAGATGCGTGCATCGAGGGTGGGGTTGATAACGCCCATGGTCGAATGCAGCAGGCCGGTCCAGAGCAGCGGAGCGAGCACGCCGCCCAGCAGTACAGGACGGCGTGGCAACATCGGCAGCATGGCTCCGTAAAGCAGGCCGACAAGCAGGCAAGTGACGACGTGGATGAAAATGGCGACGAGGAGCCAGCTCCAGTGGAAGGCGGCGATTTGTGCGGTCGTGACGTTTTGCGCGTTGATCGCGCCTGCGCCGCCGAGCAGGTTCACCGGATACCAGATGCTGTGCTGTGCGATGAGGCCGTAGACGAGTGCGGGGAAGATCATCGCGATGCCGCCGGCGATGCCGCCCTTGATGCCGCTGAGCACGGGATAGGTTTCAACCGGCAGCAGGGCGCGATGCTCGGGGCCGAGTTGCAGGCGCTGGACGAGGCGGCGCGTGGTGGTGATGACAACGGGCTGCACGACGACGGGAACATTCTCGTGCGCTTCGTGCGGCAGCACCTGACGAAACCATCCGACGCATCCGGCAAGGACGAGAACACCGCCGAAGACGCTAACCCAGGCGCTGGTGACGAGACCGGCGGCGCCGAGAGTGCAGCCGAAGGCCAGAATGATGGGCCAGTGGGTGGGCGCGGGCAAGTGAATCATTTCGCCATGCGCGGGCTCCGATTTGTGGTGGACAGTATCTGCCATATTCAGCGTCCGACAATGTAAACCACTGTGAAAACGACGACCCAGACTGCGTCGACAAAATGCCAATAGAGTGCGAGGGTCTGCACGCGCTCGTTATGGCTCGGATTGAGTCGGCCTGTGAGTGTAAACAGCAGCACGATCGTGAGCATCACCAGGCCAACGACCACGTGCGTAGCATGCAGGCCGACTAAGGAATAAAAGGTGGTGCCGAAGAGATTGGTGTGAATGGTGAGGCCGTCAAGATAGATCAACTTATGCCACTCCATGCCGGTGCCCACGATAAAGACCACGCCCAGCGCGATGGTGAACGCCCACCATGCGGCAAAGGGTCCCATTTTGCCGCGCTCAATTTGGCGTTCAGCCAGCCAGATGGTGACGCTCGAGGAGAGCAGGCAGACGGTATTGAAGATCGGGAGCTCGAGCACCTGTGGCGTCGGCCCGGTGAGGGATTTGCCGATATAGTAGATATACGCGACCACGAAGATGGTGAAGAGCGCGGTCTCGCCAATGATGAGGGACAGCATGGCGACGCGACCGCGCGAGGGCAGGCTCCACGGCTCCGCGCTGTGCGACATCGGAATGGCGCTCATTGCTCGTACTTCCAGTCTGGGTCGTCAGGATGCTTGAGATCCCACAGCGGACGGCGACTGCGGACCTCAGGATCGGCAGAGAAGTTATAGACGGGCGGCGGCGAAGGCGTGGACCACTCGAGGGTCCAGGCGTCCCACGGATCGTTGCCGGCCTCTTTGCCGCGCAGATACGAATGAATGAGGTTCCATGCAAAGATGAGTACGGCAATGCCCTGGATCATGCCGCCGATGGAAATGATCATGTTCAGATGGTTCCATCCGCGATCGGGCTCGTAGGTGTAGATGGAGCGCGGCATTCCCATGAATCCGAGGAAGTGCATGGTGTCAAACGTGATGTGGAAACCGATGAAGAAGAGCCAGAAGTGCCATTTACCGAGGGTTTCGCTCATCATGCGGCCCGTGACTTTGGGATACCAGTAGTAAATCGCCGCGAAGATATTGAAGACGATAGCACCGACAAGCACGTAGTGGAAATGGGCAATGACGAAGTAGGAATTGTGCAGCTGCCAGTTCCAGGGCGCCGCGGAAAGCATGATGCCGGTGAGTCCGGCGAGCAGGAACTGGAAGATGAAGGCGATGCAGAAGAGCATGGGGACGCGGAAGCGAATCTTGCCACCCCAGAGGGTCGCTACCCAGTTAAATATCTTGATGCCGGTGGGAATGCCGACCAGCATGGTGGAGAGAGCAAAAAAAGTGTTGCCGACGGATGTCATGCCCACGGTGAACATATGGTGCGCCCACACGCCGAGGCTGACAAAGGCAATGCCCACTGAGGCTGCGACCATGGCAGGATAGCCGAAGATCGCCTTGCGCGAGAAGACAGGAATGATCTCGCTGGCGACGCCAAAGACGGGCATCACGAGTACGTAGACTTCGGGATGGCCGAAGATCCAAAAGAAGTGCATCCACACCACAGCGGAGCCGCCGGCCTGGGTGTCGAAGAAGTGGCCACCGAGATAGCGGTCGATGACCAGCATGATCTGCGCGGCAGTGAGCGGCGTAATGGTGACCAGGGTGAGGCCGCTGACGACGAGCATAAGCCACACGAAGAGCGGCATACGCATCAGGGTCATGCCACGGCAACGCATGGAGAGCGTGGTGGCGATGACGTTAATGGCCGTGCCGAGCGTGCCGAATCCGCTGACGATCAGGGCAAGGGCCCAGTAGTCGGTGGCGTGGCCGGGTGAGAAAGCTTTGGCGGTCAGCGGCGCGTAGGCCCACCAGCCCACGTCGGGCGCGGCGCCCATGCCATACAGTCCGAAGCCGCCGATAAAGCTGTAATAGAGCAGCATGCCGCCGAATGCGGTGAGCCAGAAGCTGAAGGCGTTGAGGCGCGGATAGGCCATATCGCGCGCGCCAATCATGAGCGGCACCAGGTAATTCGCAAAGCCGAACAAAATGGGCATACCCACCAGAAACACCATGGTGGTGCCGTGCATGGTGAACATCTCGTTATAGAACTCGGGCGCCAGGAAGTGACTGTTGGGCACCGCCAGCTGGATGCGGATCAGCAGTGCTTCCACGCCTCCTACCAGCAGGAAGACGATCGAATAGACGACGTAGAGGATGCCGAGGCGCTTGTGATCGACGGTGATGACCCAGCCGTGCAACCACTCCAACACCGACACGCGCTCCTCAATCCGCGGAGGCGTTAAGTCGAGCGTGCCGGCAATCGGTAGAGTCTGGTCTGCCATTTCGTGTCCTAATGGAGCGTATCGAGGTAGGCGACGAGTTGGTCGATCTGCTCGTCGCTCAGTTGCATGGCCGGCATTAAGGCGCCGGATTTGAAGTGATCGGGATTTTCAATCCACGCGTGGAGATTGGCGGGCGTATTAGCCGCTGCGCCGGAAGCGATGGTGGTCCGGCTCATCAGGTGCGTGAGGTCGGGGCCGAAGGTGCCAAGAGCTGCAGTTCCCGCAACGGCGTGGCAATTGGTGCAGGCCTGGGTCTCGAAGACGTGACGGCCAGCCGCGACGCTCGCATCCTGCACGCCGGGTTGCTGCTGGAGTTTGACCCACTCAGCAAATTGCGCGGGCGTATCCACATAGACGCGCAGCAGCATCTTCGCGTGCTCTACCCCACAGAACTGCGCGCACTGCCCCAGAAACACGCCCGTTTGGTGGGGATCAATCCACATGTCGTTGGGGTGGTTGGGAATAAGGTCGGTCTTACCGCCAAGCTGCGGCACCCAGAAGCTGTGATCCACATCGGCAGAGAGCAGATGCAGATAGCTCACGGTGGTGACGGGCACGTGCAACTCGTTGGCGGTCACGATGCCGAGGCTGGGGTACCGGAACTCCCACCAGAATTGATGACCGACAACGGTGACGTCCAGCGCGTCGGCGGGCTTGGGCGCATCCTGGATGGCGAAGATGATGCGTGCGGTGGTGAGGAAGAGCACCACTACGATGAGGATCGGGATGACGGTCCAGGCGAGCTCCACCTGTGTGCTGCCATAGATCTGAGCGGGCTCGCTGTTGTCATCGTTGTCGCGGGCACGGAAGCGCACCACGGCGTAGCACAGCAGGCCACCCACCACCACGAAGATGCTGCCCGTAATGAGCAGTACAAAGAACGAGAGCCCCATAATGCTGTGGGCCGGAGTGGTGGATGGCGAGAAGATGTTAGGCAGCGACTGCGGCGCATCCGCCCAGGCGGCGGGTGCGCCGCAGGCCGGGAGCAGCGACACGGCGAGAAGGAAACTCAGCCGAATCGCGCGCGGTCCATGTGCTCGAAACGTGGATTTCATCTGCTTCCGCGTCAAACTATTAAAGATGCTGGTGCAGGTTAGATGAATCGGAAATTTTGGGATGAGCGTGAAATGGCCTGGGACGCCTTGATCGAGCAAGATACTCCGCGCAGCCAACGCGCGTTTGGCAACGCTGCAGTGCAATTCAGGGGCGAGCAGCCTGCCGTTGAAGGATCAGTTTAGCAGCAATCCAGGCACGGGCAAGCGGCCGGAGGTGCGCCCGTAAGATTGTGAATCTTGTATGAGCTCAAGGAATTGCAAGTTAGGCGGCTTGAGGCGGAGTGCACGCGCCGCCCGGCTCACAGCGCGAATTCGATCCGGTTTTGCGAATAGTGATGTTGACCCGCACTGTATCGCCAGCAGTGTCTTCGAGGGTCGCTCGCGTGCACTGGCACAGGGTCGCGAGGGTGCGGTGGGACTGCGCGCTGAGTTCAAGGCCCGCTGCGATGAGGATGCTGTACATCTCGACGCAGGTGGCGCGCACGAATTCAAACTCGATGCCAGCGGTTCCCGTGGCATCGAAGCGCCGCGAGAGGACGAAGCCCCCGCAGGCCATGACCGCGCCAGTGAGGAATCGCACGGTGCGCGGCGCGTCGTCGGAACAGAGCGCCGTCAGGGACAGGTCCCAATCCTTGCGCGCTCGCGTCTGCTCAACCGTTTCGTGCACACTGGCTCCATCGGAAGAGCGAAGCTAACTCATCAGTACCGATTCGCCAGGAGAGAGGGCTAAAGATTCCTCCCTGTGCTACTGTGGCGTCATGCTGGTCGGAACTGGGATCGATTTAGTGGAAGTGCCGCGCATCGCGCGATCGATGGAGCGGTTCGGCGAGCGATTCCTGCGCCGCATTTTTACCGACGAAGAGATTGCGTATTGCCGCGCAAAAGCCACGGCTGCCGAGAGTTTTGCTGCGCGTTTCGCGGCCAAGGAAGCGGGCGCGAAGGCGCTTGGAACCGGCATCCAGCATGGGGTTGCGTGGAAAGAGCTGGAAGTACGGCGTTTGCCGGGGCAGCGGCCCACCCTGCATCTATCCGGCCGGGCGCGTGCCATTGCCGGACAGCTGGGGGTGGCGCGTGTCTCACTTTCGCTCACGCATACCAGAGATCTGGCCATAGCCACCGTGCATTTAGAGAATTAACGTGCTCAACTCTCGCGCTCGACGAGCTCGGCCGCTTTGGGATCGGCTTGCGGTGCCGCAGCGGCTGGCTGCTTCCGCGCGAGATCTCGAAATGACGAAACAACAAAGGATCCGAGCCACCAGCCGTCGATGAATTTGTACGGCGTTTCGCCGGTGGTGTAGTGGCCGCAGGGCAGTTCTTTCGCGACGAAGTCGATACCGTGTTCGGTGAAGCTGGCGATCACCTGGTGGGAATATTCCGGCAAGAAGGTAAGGTCGTAGCGGGCGTGAACGATCTCAACCCTTTTGGGATTGGCGGCAAATTTCTGCATGTACGAGACGGGACTAATGCCGCGCCACAGTCGATCGACCAGCGTCTGGGTCATGCCGGCCTGCTCCAGCGCGGCGCGGACGTGCCGCGTGCTTTGGCCTGTCCATGTGACATCGCCGACGGACATGGAGGCGTGATTGAAGGCGGTGACGCGCAGCCTTGGGTCGTGGGCCGCGGCGATGAAGGCGTAACAGGATCCGAGGCTGGTGCCGAGAATGCCAAATTGTTCGTAGCCCTGTGACTCGAGCCAGTCAATACAGCAGCGAATGTCGACCACAGCCTGGCGGCAGGCGGCGATGGTGCGTCCGATGTTGGAGCTGACAGCATAGTCGGAACGCTCGAGTTCCGCTGGACGGCGGATGTCGTGAAACGGTTTGCTGAGACGCAGTGCGGAGATGCCGAAGTGATTGAATACGGAGCAGAAAACGTTGTGACTGAAGGCGTCGGCGTTCCACTGTGGCATCACGATCATGGCTTGGCGCGGTTTGCCCTTCTGTTTCTCCGGCGGCGCAGGATACCAGCGCGCGTTGGCCAGATCGTTTTCGGGATAGGGCGTGCGCACCGGCGAAGTGAAGCGCAGAAATTCTGCGTGTTTTAACTTGCCTTCTTCCGCCATCTGCTTCAATTGCGCATCGCGGCGCAGCGTTTCGGGACGAACGTTAGTGGGAAAAAGCTGCGGGGCGCGCTGTTCCAGACGGAAATCCGTGGGGCGCCGGTAGCCGAAGAACGAATCGCTGTTGCGGACGATGGCCTCATTCACGGCGATCATGGCGGCTTCGGCGGTGGCGGGATCCTTCTCGGCGCGGTCGACTACGGTGCGCAGGCCGGCGGTTTCGATGAAATCCTCGAGCCAGTCAAAGCCCCATTCCACCGGGCGGACAACGCGGTTCTCGTCGCGCATGGTCAGTGCGGTTTCCCAGGCAGTCATCCAACGGCCATAGAGTTTGCTGATCATGCTCAATCCACCAGCCTCCGCGGCACGCGTGCGCCAATCGCGCACAGCACCTCGTAGGCGATGGTTCCGGTGGCCTGGGCCAGGTCAGCGGCGGTGATGCGTTCGCTGCCCTGTTCGCCGATGAGGACGACTTCATCGCCAACTTCTGCCGCGGGAATGTCCGTGACGTCGACCATGGTCTGGTCCATTGAGATGCGGCCGGCGATGGGAGCGCGCTGGCCGCGAACCAGGGCGGCTCCGCGATTCGAATGGGTGCGGTTCAGACCGTCGGCGTAGCCCACGGCCAGCAATGCGAGCCGCGTGGGGCGCTGCGCATGAAACGTTGCGCCGTAGCCTGCGGTAGTACCGGATTCGATACCGCGCAGAGAAATAATGCGCGTCTTCCACGCCAGCACGGGCTGCAACCCATGTTGCTCCGCGCCGGATGGCGGATACCCGTAGAGGGCAATGCCGGTCCGCACCATGCGGCGTGCACCGCAGCGGCGGGCGAGGTCATTCAATTCTGTTGTGCTTTGTGCGAGCAGATCGCCGGAGCTGCCGGCGCTGAGAATCTGTGGGCAGATGCCTTGAGTCGCCAGCGCCTCGACCGCGGCGGTGAATTGGCGCATCTGCTCCCGGGTCGCGGTGGAATTCTCAGGAGAATGGAAGTGGGTCATCACGGCTTCCACGCGCAGCGGCGATTCGGGCGAGAGGTGTTCCACGAGCGATGCGAAGCTTCGCGGCTGCGTGCCCTGGCGGGACATCCCCGTATCGATTTCAAGATGCACCGGAACCGCGCCGGGGGCGAGATGGTCGCCGGCCGCGGCTGCCGCCAGAGATTCGAGATGCGCTACGTCCCACACGACAGGCGTGATGCGATGCGAGAGGACCGCTTCGGCTTCGCCCTGCCACGCTCCGGACATCGCGACAATGCGCCCGTCTGCATAACCCTCTGAGTCGAGGATACCGCGCAGAGTCACAGCTTCTTCAACGGATGTAACGCCAAACAAGCGCGAGCCACCAGCTGCCAGAGTCCTGGCGCAATCTGCGAGGCCGTGACCGTAGGCGTCGGCCTTGATCACAGTGAGCAGGTCGGCGTCCGGCCCGGCGAGCCTTTGCAGGAGCCGGTAGTTGTGCAGCAAGCGGCTGCGCGCAATCTCAGCCCAGATCGGGCGGGTGTGGGTCATGGCTTTCGGACTCAACGTTACCGCGCTCACAGTCTGCGGGCCGGTCTAAAGGCTGAACTGGTCGAGTTGTGCATCCTTTGCGTAGCGGTTCGCTTACTGGTTCTGAGGCGCGGGCTGAGCATTCGCGGGGTTCTGGGCCGCGTTTGCCTGCGTCGAGTCTGCTCCCTTGTGAAAGAGCGGAATGTGGAATGGCAGCGGGGCGTCGCTCTTCTGCGCCTTTTGCTTCCCTGGCGTCAGGTCGAGGACGGCGGTGCGCTGCGCGTTGACGCACGCCCAGTGGTTGCGAGCGCGCTCGTACACGTGAGTGAAGATGCCACGCTCTTCGCGCACACTCCCGTTGGTCTTCACTTTCGCGATGTACGTTCCGCTGACCACCGCTGTGTCGCCGAAGGTGCGGACGCTGACGACGCGCTGTTCCAGGCTCACTGGCTGATCGCCGCCCTTCTGAAACATGTCGGCGATCTTCTGGTTGCGCGTCATCACCTCACCGGTGGAGGAGATATCAACGTAGAGAGGCGACAGCAGGAACTCCAGCTTGTACTGGTCGGCTTTCATCACTGCGGTGCTCCAGTCGTCTTCGTAGCCCTGGAATTCTTTCACTTCGGGGGGCTGGGTTTGACCAGGCGCGACGGACGCCGCCTGCTGGGCGCGGAGCGGAACGGATGCGCACAGTGAGAGCGCAAGCACGGCAAGGAAACAAGTTTTCAATTTCATTCGACACCACTTCTTTGGGGTTACCCTCCATGATAGACGTTTGCCGGGGGCTAGGGCTATCCGGAAGGGCGTCGGGGAGCGGGTTGGGGCTAGTTTTCAACGGATTTTCTCGGTTATCCGCAGGCCGAAATCCACTGATTCGGGGCCGTTTCCGGCCTACACTCGTGGAAGGCCATGGCGACAACTCCCGACATTCAATTTGAGCGCGGTCTGCCCGCCTCCCTCGACGCCGAACGCACCATCCTCGGCGCCATTCTGCTGGATAACCACGCCTACAGCGAGGCGGCCAGCGCACTGCGCCCTGATGATTTTGCGCTGACCGCGCACCAGCGCGTCTTTGCCCGTATGGGCGAACTGATCGACCGCAACCACGTTGTCGATATTGTGACGTTGAGCGAAGAGCTCTCGCGCCGCAAGGAGATTGAATCCGTCGGCGGGGTGGCATGGCTTGCGTCGCTGACGGAAGGCTTGCCGCGGCGCCTCTCGATTGAAGAGTACGTCCGCATCGTCAAGGATAAGTCGCTGCTGCGGCAACTGATTAATATTTGTTCATCGGCAATTACGCGGGCGGCGGACCAGAGCGAAGAAGCGCTGGAAGTGCTGAACGCCGCCGAATCTTCCCTGCTCGAAGTGACGGAGAAGGGGATCACGCGCGGATTTTCGAGCGTGCATGAGATTGTCGCTGGCTCGTTCAAGACGATCGACAACCTCTACAAGGAGGGGAAGGCGGTCACCGGGCTGGCCACGCACTTTGAAGAATTCGACCGCATGACCAGCGGGCTGCAGAATTCCGAACTGATTATTATTGCGGCGCGGCCTTCGATGGGGAAAACGGCGCTGGCCATCAACATCGCGCAGAATGCCGCCATTCAGGGCGGGAAAGTGGTTGCTGTGTTCTCGCTGGAAATGTCGAAGGAATCGCTGATGCGGCGCATGTTGGCGTCGGAAGCGCTGGTGGATTCGCAAAAAATCCAGAAAGGCTTCCTGCTCCGCGAGGATCGCGACAAGCTGACCAACGCCCTTGAGCGGCTGGTGGAAGCGAAGATGTTCATTGACGACACGCCGGGCATCTCGCTGACGGAAATGCGGGCCAAGGCGCGGCGGCTCCGGCAATCTTCGGGCGGCCTGGATCTGGTGGTGATCGACTACCTGCAACTGATGTCCGCGGGCACGATGGGGCCGCAGGCGAAGCGCTATGAGAACCGCACGCAGGAAGTGTCAGCCATTTCGCGCGGGCTCAAGGCGCTGGCCAAGGAGCTGAATATTCCGGTGATTGCGCTGTCGCAGCTTTCACGCGGATCGGAACAGCGTGCGGGCGACAAGAAGCCGCTGCTCTCGGACCTGCGCGAATCGGGCTCGATCGAGCAGGACGCCGACGTGGTCGCGTTCATCCACCGCGAGAGTTACTACAACCGCGGGAAGGAAGACGAGGGCGACCCGGACGCGGACAACAAGGCGGAAATCATTATTGCCAAGCAGCGCAACGGGCCGACGGGTTCGGTACAACTGGCGTGGATTGCGCGCTGCACTAGGTTCGACAATTTGTCCTATGGCAGCCAGGGCGGGGATTACTAGCGAGCTTCGGAGGCAAGCCGAAAGGAAATGGCAGGCGAGAGTTTACGCTGTGCTCGCCTGCCGCTTCCCCTGAATCTCGATGTACACATTCACCAGCGTCAGCGCGGCGGGCGTGACCCCGGGAATGCGGCTGGCCTGGCCGATCGTGGCGGGGCGGACGCGGGTAAGCTTCTCCTGCATCTCGCGGGAAAGACCGCTGACCGCGCTGTAGTCGAACCAGGCGGGGATGTTGCGCTCCTCAGCCTTCTTGAGCTTGTCGATGGACTTCTTCTGCTGGTCAAGATAGCCGGCGTACTTAATCTCCGTCTCAACGGACTTGATTTCATTGCGGGTCTGCGTGGGCAGGCGATCGCCGGTCCCCGGTTCCAGCCACGGAGCGAAGACCGGGTCGCGCAGTTGTTCGCGCAGAGCCAGCCAGATCTCTTCAATCGTAACTTCAGGCCGCCGCAGCACCTGAGCCCAGGTCTGTCCCGCCGGCCAGTCGCCGCCCTGTGCCTTCCCGGTGCCGAGCAGCTTATCGAGCGCGACGGCGCGAGCCTGCTTGGCTTCATAGTCGGCCCAGGCCGCGTCGCTGATGAGGCCGAGACGGCGTCCGTAAGGCGTGAGCCGCCGGTCGGCGTTGTCGATGCGCAAATGCAGGCGGAACTCTGCGCGCGAGGTGAACATGCGATACGGCTCGTTGGTTCCCTTCGCAATGAGGTCGTCGATAAGAATGCCGGTGTAAGCCTCAGTCCGATCGAGGGTGAACGGCGCTTCACCGCGAACACTGAGCGCTGCGTTGATGCCCGCCATCAGGCCCTGGCACGCCGCTTCCTCGTACCCCGAAGTTCCATTGATCTGGCCCGCAAGGTAGAGCCCTGGAAATTGCTTGACGCGCAGCGAGCGATCGAGTTCCGTGGGATCAATGGCGTCGTACTCGATGGCATAGCCGGGACGCAGCATCTCGGCGTTCTCAAGCCCAGGGATGGAGCGGACGATTTCGGCCTGAACTTCCATGGGAAGCGACGTCGACATGCCGTTGACGTAGACCTCGTGGGTGTTGAGGCCTTCCGGCTCCAGGAAGAACTGATGCTGCTCCTTATCGGGAAACTTGACGACCTTATCCTCAATCGACGGACAATAGCGCGGGCCAACGGATTGAATCTGCCCGGAGTACATAGGCGATCGGTGGACGTTCTCGCGAATGATGCGCAGGGTTTCCGGCGTGGTAAATGCGATGTGGCAGGAAACCTGGCGCTGCGGAAGCTCGCGGGTGCGGAAGCTGAAGGGCGTGGGATCGGCATCGCCGGGCTGCTCCGCGAACTTGCTCCAGTCAATGGTGCGGCCGTCGAGGCGCGGCGGCGTGCCAGTCTTGAGGCGGCAGCCGCGCAGGCCGAGGCGCTTGAGGGCCTCGCCCAGCAGCACCGAGGGCGGCTCGCCGCTGCGGCCCGCGGGATAATGCTCCTCCCCACAGTGGATGAGACCGTTGAGAAAAGTGCCGGTGGTGATGACGGTGGCACCCACGACGATGGTGCGGCCGTCGCGCAGCTTGATGCCGGTGACACGGCCGTCGACGATGACCAGGTCGCAGACTTCAGCCTGCTTGATGAAGAGATTGGGCTGAGACTCCAGCACCTCGCGCATTTTGACGCGGTACTGCTGCTTGTCGCACTGGGCACGCGGCGACCAGACGGCGGGTCCGCGCGAAGTGTTGAGCAGGCGGAACTGAATGCCAACAGCGTCCGCGACCTCGCCCATGATGCCGCCGAGGGCATCCACTTCGCGAACCAGGTGGCCCTTGGCGATGCCGCCGATGGCGGGATTGCAGCTCATCTGCGCGATGAGGTCGAGGTTGAGCGTGAACAGTGCAGTGCGCTGGCCCATGCGGGCGGCGGCCATTGCCGCTTCGCACCCGGCGTGCCCGGCGCCCACAACCACCACGTCGTATTGTTCGGTAAAGGTCATTGTCCCTGCTTCATCATTCTACCGGGGCTGGGAACGCAGGGGCGCGGTTCAGCGGGGAGATAACGCGGCGCAAAAAGAGAAGGGTTCCCGTGTGGGGAGCCCCTCTGGGTTGAATGCTGTTGTGTCTAGAACAGAATGTGGAGGCTCATGGTGAACATACGCGAGCTGCCAATGACGCTGGTGACGGATCCGAAATTCGCGCCGTTGTTGGCGTATCCGTTGATGGTGGTCGGAATCTCAGTGGTTTTGCCCGACCCGGTGTGGACGGGCAGCTGATCGAGGTTGGTGAGCGCCGATTGCTGATCAGCGGTAGTGGGACCGGTGACAATCTGGCCGTAGTTCACGTAACCGAGCGCGCAATTGTTGTAAGGGACTTTTTGCGCGTTATTCGAGCATGAATCGTTCTGCCGGATTTGCGTTTGATCCTGCGGAACGTCCAGGCTGGTCGTGTTGGTTACGTTGAATGCGCTCAGGTTATAGCGGACTGTGAATCTCTCCGTCGGATGGAAATCCTTGCGCAGTTGCAAATTCAACTGCTTCTGGAATGCCTGCCGGAAGAGGTTGCGCTGACCAGGAGCGAAGTCGGTTTCGTAGATATCCTGCGGATCTGTGCCGGTGGAGACGGGAATACCGTCGGTGCCCGGGGCAAGGTAGTGGATATCGATCTGACTGGGATCGATGGCCGGAATGAAATTGTCGGCGCTGCGAAACTTGCCGGAGTTCCCGGTAAGCGCGGACTTGGGGTTCGCGCCATTCTTGATGGGAAGCACGGGGTTCATGAGCGTCGGATAATCGCCGAAGAAGACGCTGCCAACCGCTCCGTAGAACTCATAGAGCGAGTAGGGCTGGCCGTTCTGCGCGATCGCCATGCCGGCGAGGTGCCAGTCGTTGGTGAGCAGCGCGAGCTTCGAGTTTTCGGCTGCAGCATTCGGAGCCGCTACATCGAAGTTGCCGCTGAATACGTTGGTGCGGTCGAAATCGGCGCGCGCATAGGAAGAACGCAGATTGTTCGGGTTGTCTCCGGTGAAGAACAGGCCGATGTCGCTCTGCTCGTCGTAGGTGTGGCTGAAGGTGTAGCTGGCGCCGCCCTGGAAGTTGTGCGAGAGACGCTTTTCCACATGGGTTTCCAGCGCATCGTAGGCGGAATTGCCAACTGTCTTAAAGAGAGCGGCGTTTGGGCTATAGCCAACGTAGGGGGCGCGGAAGTCAGTGTTACCGCCGTCTTCAGTGTTCCACGGCTCACCCGCGATGGGATCGTAATCGTAGCCGTCGGATTCGCTGTTCTGGTTGAGGACTTCGAACCCGTAGCTGGCCATTTCACCGTGAACTGGATTGGTTGCGGTAGCAAGGTGCGGCTCGTTGAACGGAATTGGGATGACCGCATGGCGACCGCGATTCCCGGTGTAGCCAAGGGTGACCGAGGTGTTGGTTGTGGGCTGCCACTGCGCGTTCAGCGTGAAGTTCATCGAATATGGCAGGACGTTCTTTTTGTCGTACGCGCCAAAGTTCAGGGTATCGGGGCAATCGGTATAGCCTTCCTGGCTGTCGACGCCGCCGCAATTCGGGCCGTAGTACTTGCTCTGTCCGGTCATGCCGTTCAGCACCGCCTGGAGGGCGGTTTGAATGACCCCGGGATTGGAACTGGGCGGCACATACACCGGAGTGCCAAGGGGATTGGAAAGCGTGCTGCCATTACCGACGACGTAGCTGGCGAGCGGGGCCGATTCAGTTACACCGAAAGGACCGCCGTTGCCGCTGCCTGCTGGCTGGGAGAGATAGCTGAACAACTCACCGCGATCGAAGTAGAGCCCGAAGCCGCCACGCCAGACCAGGTTGTTGCTGAACCTCTTCGGAGCCCACGCAAAGCCAAGCCGCGGTGAGATGCCCCACTGACGGCCAGTGAGTGTGGAATTGCTGACACCTTTCGTCGGATCGAACTTATTGTTGCCCGCGATCACAAAACCCGAATTGTTCACGGTGAAGCCGGTGGTCGTGGTTCCGGTCACGCTGTATACGCTCGGGTCGAAGTTGAACATGTTGCCGTACTTCTCGGTCATGCCGCCGTGGTAGTC
>DATHQV010000091.1:0-2592 GCA_035482355.1 Acidobacteriaceae bacterium
CCCTCCAGCCGGCACGCCTCGGTCAAAATCCGCTCGCGCCCCCAGCCCAGGCCACCAAAATGCGTGGCCAGCGCGCTGGCCGCCAGCCGCACTGCGGCAGACGACCCGCACCCCATCCCCAGCGGAATCTCATTCCGCATCACGATCCGCAGCGGAACCACCGGCCGCCCATTCTGTGTCAGCAGCTCCTCAAAGGTCGTGATCAGCAGATTGTCTTCATTCGCCCCGCAAACGTCAGCATTCCGCCCCGAAGCCGAAACGCTGAATTCCTCCGCGGCCTCAGCATCAATCTCCAGATACAGCTCCAGCCCCAGCGCGAGCGTGTCAAACCCCGGCCCCAGATTCGCCGATGTCGCCGGTAGACGCAGTCGCACACGGTTCATCGCGTCCTCCGCTCCAGCTCACGCAATACCGCGTCTACCTCAGCATCCAGTTCCACCGTGTTGTACCGCGTCGCCGCAATTTGCGGTTCGAAGCCCGCCATCTCCGGCTCCGTCAGCAATTCACCCCGGTGATACCGGATCGTGTAATCGGAATCCTTCAGTGTGTGCCCGGTCAGCACCAGCACCACGGATTCGTCCTTCCCCACCTTGCCCTGCTCCACCAGCTTCTTCAAACCCGCCAGCGTTACCGCCGACGCGGGCTCGCACCCCATTCCCTCCGCGCCAATCTCCGCCTTCGCCACGGCGATCTCCGCTTCGGTAACCTGCTCCACCCATCCGCCCGTCTGCTGGATCACCCGCACCGCCTTGCGCCACGACGCCGGGCTCCCAATCCTGATTGCGCTTGCCCGCGTGTGCGCCTTTACCGGCTCCAGCTTCTCGCCATTGAATTCCCGCAGCGACCGCACCAGCGGATTCGCTCCCTCCGCCTGCACCACAGAAATCCGTGGCACCCGCGTAGTCAGCCCAAGCGCCTGCATCTCCAGAAATCCCTTACCCAGCGCCGAACTGTTCGCGAGATTCCCACCCGGCACAATCACGTGGTCCGGAACTTCCCACTCCATCTGCTCCGCAATCTCCAGCGCCGGCGTCTTCTGCCCCTCAATCCGGTACGGATTCACCGAGTTCAGCAAATAAACCGGAGCCCTCTGCACCACTTCCGACAGCACCCGCACGCAACCATCAAAATCGGTTCGCAGCTGCAGCGTCAGAGCGCCATAATCCATCGCCTGCGCCAGCTTGCCCCACGCAATCTTCGCTTCCGGCAGCAGCACCAGGCTCCGGATCCCCGCCCGCGCCGCATAAGCCGCCATCGCCGCAGACGTGTTCCCCGTCGACGCGCAAGCCACCCAGTTGAATCCCTGCTCCCGCGCCACGCTCAGCGCCGCCGTCATCCCCGTGTCTTTGAACGATCCCGTCGGGTTCATCCCCTGGTGCTTGGCCCTGAGCCGCGACAACCCCAGCCGTTGCGCCGCCTGCGGCAGCTCATACAGCGGCGTATTCCCCTCGCCCAGCGTCACCGCGCTCTCCGTCGAACGCAGAATCGGCAACACCTCGCGAAAACGCCAAACGCCGCTCCGGTCCGCCGCCTCCAGCGAACAACGCCGCTCCCGCCACAACCACCGCAGCGCGCTCGGGTTCGGCCGCGTCTGCTTCGGCCCATGAAACCCGGGATACACGACCTCATACAGCTCGCCACACGCATCGCACCGAAAATTGCCCGCAAGCCCGCCCTGCGCAATGGTGCGCGAACAGCCGATGCATCGCAGTTGGTGGGATTCAGTCATCGCCGCAGGGTGATATTTCAGCCTAACACTCAGATCATTCCCCTCCAGACCGCATTAGCCCGCATCAATTCGTCTCAATTCTCCCGAAATACCGTATAAAATCGCCGCTATGGCATCGCTCCTCACACCCCGCGAAGCCGCGCTTCGCCTCGGAATCTCCTATCCCGCCATCAAACAGTGGATCTATCGTGGCAAGCTGCGCGCCATCAAAACTCCTGGCGGCCATTACCGCATTCCCGAATCCGAGCTCGACGCACTGCTCTACAAAGCCAAACGTCCCGAGACGCCGCGCCGCCAATCCATGCGCACCGTCAGCGGACGCAACCAGCTCGTCGGCCGCATCGTTGACCTCAAAATCGAAGGCCTCATGGCTCAGGTCCGCCTCACCATCGGAGGCCAAATCATTACCTCCATCATCACCGCCGACGCCGCCCGCGAGCTCCGCCTCAAAAAAGGCGAAACCGTAGCCGCCCTCATCAAATCCACAGAAGTCATGGTGCTCCGAATCTGAAATGAAAACCGCGATCAAAATTTTCGCTCCCAAACTAACCCGGGTGCCCCATATCTGCCCGGGTTTGGCAGATGTGGGACTCGGGCCAAGCGCCCGCTTTGTCTCCGTCAAATTCGCCTTCGCGCTCCTTCTCCTCTGCTTTACCCCCCACCTCTTCGCGCAACAATCGATGCGCCTCGCCGCCGCCGCCGATCTCCAACCCGTCCTCCCCCCCATCCTCGACCAGTTCGAAAAACAATCCGGCGTCCACATCCTCGCCTCCTACCAATCTTCCGCCACGCTTGCCACACAAATCATTGACGGCGCCCCCTTCGATCTCTTCATGGCCGCCGACCTCTCGTTCCCCCAGCGC
>DATHQV010000092.1:0-3686 GCA_035482355.1 Acidobacteriaceae bacterium
GCTGCCGGAAGAACTCTCCACCGGCACCACTTCCCTGCTCGAAGGGCAGGATTGCGCTGCAGTCGTCGTTGAATTCACGGTCGACGCCCAGGCCAGCATCTCCAACACCAACATCTCTCTCGCTCGCGTCACCAACAAAGCGCAGCTCGCCTATCCCTCCGTCGGCGCATGGCTCGCGGGTACCGGCCCCGCTCCCGCAAAAGTCGCCGCGTCCAAAGATCTCCAGCAACAGCTCAAATGGCAAAGCGAAATCGCGCAGCGCCTGGGCGACGCGCGCTCCAACCACGGAGCGCTTAATCTTGAAACCATCGAGACCCACGCCGTTCCCCTCACCGGCGGCGAACTCGATATCGAGGCTTCGGCCAAAAATCTGGCCACCCGCCTCATTGAAGACTTCATGATCGCCGCCAACGGCGTCGTCGCGCGTGCCCTTGAAGCCAGGCATTATTCCTCCATCCGCCGCATCGTCAAAACCCCCAAGCGCTGGGATCGCATCGTCGAACTGGCGCGCCAGCTCGGCACCCAACTCCCCGCCGAACCGGACTCCAAACCCCTCCACGACTTCCTCTGCGAACAACAGAAAAAAGATCCCGATCATTTCCCCGATCTCTCGCTCTCCGTCATCAAGCTGCTCGGCCCCGGCGAATACGTCCTCGAGAAACCAGGCCAGCCGTCGGAAGGCCACTTCGGCCTCGCTGTGCAGGATTACACCCACTCCACCGCGCCCAATCGCCGCTACGCAGACCTCGTCAGCCAGCGCCTGCTGAAGGCCATGATCCTCGGCCAAAAGTCGCCCTACTCCGACGACGAGCTGGCCAGCGTCGCCGCCCAATGCACAAAAATGGAAGACGCCGAGCGCAAAGTCTCCCGCGAAATGGGAAAGCGCATCGCTGCTGTCGCCATGAGCAACCGCGTCGGCCAGGCCTTTGACGCCATCGTCACCGGTGTCAACGAGCACGGCTCCTTCGTCCGCACCCTCAAGCCGCCCGTCGACGGCATGCTGGTGCGCGGCAAAGAGGGCCTCGACGTCGGCGACCGGCTCCGCGTAACCCTCGTCCGCACCGACCCAACCCACGGCTTCATCGACTTCGCGCGCGCGTGACTTTAGTTCTGAATTGATTGCTTTTCGATGCGTGGTCACGGTAACATATGTGTTACCAATCGGAATGTGATCGAAGTCCGGCACTACATCGGCGCAAGCGGGCGATCGCCTTTTGCTGACTGGTTGGATGATCTTGAAGATGGGTCTGCGGCGCGAGTCGTAACGGCGCTCTACCGCCTGGAGCAGGGCAACTTCTCGAACGTCAAAGGCGTCGGAGCGGGCGTTCTCGAGTACCGCATCAACTTCGGCCCCGGATACCGGATTTACTTCGGTAGAGACGGGGAGACGGTCGTAATTCTTCTTGGCGGCGGCACGAAAAAGCGGCAGGATCGTGACATCAGCCAGGCAATCGCTTGCTGGGCGGAATATAGGAAAAGGAAACGATAATGCCATTGACCCGAGACTTCCGCGAGACGGTAATCCCGAGAATCCAGGAAAGTCAGACCTTCCGCAGAGCCATGCTTCGCGAGGCCGTCGATTGCCTGCTCTCCGGTGAGGTCGACGTCGGGAAATCCATGCTGCGCGATTTCATCAAGGCCACCTGCGGATATGCCGCTCTCTCAAATGCCACAAAGATCCCGGTGAAAAGCCTCATTCGCATGTTTGGACCCTCGGGAAATCCGCATGCCAGGAATCTTTTTCTTGTCGTGGCCCATCTGCAAAAAGCAGAAGGCATCCGGCTGCAGGTGCGTCCGGCCAAAGCAGCCTGACGCCAGTCGATACGATCACTTCCGAATGTGTCCGCACGAACCCCTGCGGCCCCAACCCGCGTCCTATACGTTAGCTACAGGCGTATATGCGTGCGAACCTCACTACGTTCCTCGACGACTTTCGCCGCTTCGGCAAAGCGCGCGCGATCGTCGTCTATCGCGGCAACCGCCAAATCCCCTCAACCTGGGCTGACCTCGCCACCCTCGCCGACCGCTTCTCCGCAGAACTCATCCGCCGCGAAATTCCCATCGGCGAACGCGTCGTCCTCTGGGGACAAAATGGCCTCGAGTGGATCGCCGCATTCTTCGGCTGCCTCCAGCGCGGCGTCATCGCCGTCCCCCTCGATCCCGCCGGAGCACCCGACTTCGCCCTCCGCGTTATCGCCGATATCCATCCCCGCCTCGTGGTGTGCGACGAAACCCTCCAGCCATCCCTCGCGCCCCAATATCCCTCGCTCGCCTTCGAACAGTTCGACGCATCCCTGCCGCGCCCGCCCTTCGCCGCTCTGCGCGAACCACGCATCACCCCTGACACGCCCTTTCAAATCCTCTTCACCTCCGGCACCACCGCCGAACCGAAGGGAATCGTCCACACCCATCGCAACGTCCTCTCCAGTCTCGATCCCATCGAGCGCGAGATGCAGAAGTACCTCAAATACGAACGCATCTTTCATCCCCTCCGCGTTCTGCACACGCTGCCGCTCAGCCACGTCTTCGGACAATTCATGGCCCTGTGGATTCCACCCCTCATGGGCGCAGAAGTCCATTTTGAAAATCGTCTGCAGGCTCAGCGCCTTATCGAAACCATCCACCGCGAACGCATCTCCGTCGTCTGCTGCGTGCCGCGCGTGCTCGATTTGCTGCGTGCCCACCTGCTCGCTCTCGATCCGCAACTTCCCGGCCGCCTCGCCGCAATCGCGGGCAAAAGTGTCTGGGCGCGCTGGTGGGCTTTCCGTCGAATTCATCGCACCTTCGGTTACAAATTCTGGGCGTTCGTCTGCGGCGGCGCATCGCTCCCATCCGAGCTCGAGAGTTTCTGGACCAACCTCGGCTTCGCGCTCGTCCAGGGCTACGGCATGACCGAAACCTCAGCCCTCGTCACCCTCAACCACCCCTTCAAGCCCGGCAAAGGAACCATCGGCAAAGTCCTGCCCGGCAGCGACGTCCGCATCACCGGCGAGGGCGAAATCCTCGTCCGCGGCGAAACCGTCTCGCCCGCCACATGGCACGAAGGCGCTCTTCACCCCAACACCAGCGAGTGGCTTTCCACCGGAGACCTCGCCCAGCGCGACGATCAGGGCCAGCTCCGCTTCGTCGGCCGCAAGAGTCAGGTCATCGTCACGCCCGCCGGACTCAATATCCATCCTGAAGACGTAGAGCACGCGCTCAACACCCAGCCCGGCGTCCAAAGTTCAGCCGTCGTCCCGCTGCTCACCCCCGGCGGCACAGAACCCGTCGCCGTTCTCCTCTTTCGCGGATCGCGCGAAGAAGCCCAGCAGGCCATCGTCGCCGCCAACCGCACCCTCGCCGAATATCAGCAGATTCGCCAATGGCGTCTCTGGCCCGAACTCGATCTGCCCCGAACTTCCACCGGAAAAATCCGCCGCCCCAATGTCACAGAGTGGGTCAACGCACAGCGATCAGACACCGCTGACGCAACCACCGACCCGCTGCTCGCCCTCGTTCTCTCCATCAGCCACGCAACGTCATCCAAATCCGGCGAAGACGCCCGCCTCTCCGAAGACCTCGGCCTCGACTCGCTCGGCCGCGTGCAACTGCAATCCGAACTCGAGCAGCGATTCGGCCTCACCGTCGACGACGAAGTCCTCGAGCGCATCATCACCCTCAGCGATCTCCGCCACGCGCTCGGCATG
>DATHQV010000093.1:0-18485 GCA_035482355.1 Acidobacteriaceae bacterium
CTCCAGGTCTTCCTGATATCGCAACAACATCACGGAGCGTTGTGCGGGTGGCAGGGTAAGTACCAACTGCTCGACGCGGTTCATGAGCGGAAAAATCTCGCGGACGACGGGCCGCAACCCCATGCCGTCCTGATACTCCTCAGCCGCTGCGTCGCCGCGCGCGGCGCGCCTTCTCAAGGCATCGGTGGCGCGGTGACAGGCGACTCTCCGGAGCCACGCCGTTACATGCTCCTCGGATTCAAGCCGCCCGAGGCTGCGGTGCAGTTCGAGGAAAACGTCCTGAGCTACTTCTTCTGCTGCTCCGCTGTCCCCCAAAATCCTGTACGCGATGGAGAAGACCCGCGCCTGGTGACGCTCCACGAGGTCTCGGAATGGGTGCGTCACGGGATCCAATGGGACCTTCCTCCACGGCTGTACCCGCATATACGCAAAAATGCGCGGCTGGTGATGCGAAATCTTCGGAAATTTGAATTTATTTTGGGCGCCGAGCGGCTTTGGCGATTCCGGCCCCTATTAATTTGGCGCCGGCGCTAAGCAGTCTGAGAATCGGATCGGCGGACGGCAGCCATTTCCACGCGATTGCGGCCTTGCCGTTTGGCTTCGTAAAGCGCTTCATCGGCGGCGCTGAGCAGGTGGGTTGCGGTTTCGCTGCCTTCGGGCGTCATGGTGGCGCAGCCTCCGCTAAGCGTGAGCAGCCCCATGGGGCTGGCAGCATGGGAGAATCCCAGGTTTTCGATGCGGCGGCGCAGCCCTTCCGCCATAGCCAGTGCGCCTTCGGCGTCGGTTTCCGGCAGGACGATGCCAAACTCCTCGCCGCCGAAGCGCGCCACGACGTCCGCGGGACGACGGGCGATTTCGGTCATGGTGTCCGCGATCTTCCTGAGACATTCGTCGCCCGCAACGTGTCCGTAGTGATCGTTGTAGGCCTTGAAATAGTCGGCGTCGAAAATGATGAGGCTGAGCGGAGCCTGCCGGCGCAGGGCCCGAAGCCATTCCGCTTCCAGCACCTCATCGAAGCGTCGTCGGTTGGCGACGTGGGTGAGCGGATCGAGGGCGGCGAGCATTTCCATGGATGCGGCCAGGCTACGATAACGAGCCTCGCTCTCGCGGACATCGCGGCTGGCGCGCAGGAGGTCGGCGAGCACCACAGCAACCACGCTGACGCTGAGCACCGCAGTGGCAAGGAACATCTGCAGCAGGAGAATGCGGTGCTCCAGGCCCGGATCGAACTGCGAGAGTGGTCCGGTATGGCGGCCGATGGTGAACTCCGTGCCGATGGCGGCGACGACGCAGCACCCTAACGCGCCTCCGCTGAGGCCGAGGCGAACGACCAGGAACAGCAGCGGTGGGATGACGAGGAAGAGTAGGGCGAAATCCGACCGCGAGAAGATGAGCGTGGTCGCAGCAGCGATCATGATCAGGTAGAGCAGGGTGTTGGCGAGACGGCCGGGACGGAAGAGTTCCCACGTATCGCGCCGCGCGATACCCAAAACGAGCGGCGGGATTACAGACATGCCGAGGGCGCTGGGTGGAAACCAGCGCAACGAAACGATCATGCTGCTGCCGACGAGAAATCGCAGGACGACTCCTGCGGCCAGGCTGGCGATGAGTGGGCCGAGCACGACAGCGAAGGCGACGAACTGCAGGAGCTGCCGCTGCTCCGTGAGGTCGACACCCTCGCCCAGCGCAAAGCCCACGCTGTACCCGGCGATGGCGGTCTCAGCGATATCGCATGCGGGGAGCAGGAAGACCTGGGACATGGGATCGCGCATGACGAAATGGGCGATCACGTTGCCGACATAGCCGGCAGCCAACAGCATCGGCCAATGGTGACGGCGGCCTCCGGCAAGAATGCGACCCAGCGTGGACGGGGCGGGATCGGCCGTTTCTGAGTCGGGAAAAAATGGCCGAGGCGTGGTCCGCGTGGCCGTGAGCAGCATGACGGAAACCAGCGCCGCGTTCGCCCACCAGACGGCAGGCACGCGTCCAGCGCCGCGGCCGGTGTAGAGACCCAGCCACGCCAGCGCTGCGGTCAGCAGCACAATGCCCGCTAGCCGGATACCAGTCCGCACAGGCGCCCGTCCTTGAACGATGTAGATAAAGAATGGTGGGTCGGCATCCAGGGGGAAGCATACCTGAATGTGTCGATCCCCATGGATAGCACGAATGGGCAGGGTCAATAACGCAAATGGGCGGGTGGGTACGAACGGTCTTAGGCCAGGCCGCCGGCGCGCTTCAACTCGGCAATGTCGAGTTTCTTCATATTCATCATGGCCTGCATGGCGCGCCTGGAGCCTTCGGCGTCTTTGCCGGCCAGCAACTCGGACATATTCGCAGGCACGATTTGCCACCTCAGACCGAATTTGTCGTTCAGCCAGCCGCAGGCGACTTCTTTCCCGCCATCGGCGGTGAGCTTCGCCCACAACTCGTCGATTTCAGCCTGCGATTCACAGGGGACGGAGAACGAAACCGCGTCGGTGAAGGGATTATCCACGCCCCCGTTGAGGGCGACGAACTCGAGATCGCCGATGCTGAAGGTTGCGGTCAGGACGGATCCGGGTTTGCCCGGGCCGCCTTCAGGCCAGCGCATGATCGCGCCAACTTTCGCGTTTTTGAAGACGGAGGCGTAGAAGTTGACGGCCTCTTCGGCTTTGTCGTTGAACCAGAGGAACGGTTGAATCTTCTTCATCGGAAATCTCCTGTGGGGTGGGTAAGAAGCGGTCAGCAGAGCACTGTGACGGCCCTGGGACTATTTGATGGCACCTTCTTTGCCGAGCAGCCGGCGCAGGATGCCGGACTGGCCGGTGTGGTACGCCTGGTGGAACATGATGATGGTGAGCAGTGAGCCCACCGTTTCATCCGCCTTCTTGCGCGGCGAAAAAGGAGCGAGGGCCTCGAGGCGTTCGGGAGAAATGGCGGCCAGGCCGGCATCGATGCGCGACCAGGATTCATCCCACGCGCTCAGTAACTGCTCCAGTGGAATCGCCTCACTGGGGTCGTGTAACTCCGCGGATCCTCGGTGATAGCGTTTCAAAGCGTCGACACCGACGACCGGTGGCTGGCCGAGTGCGGACAGCGCCATTTCATTCACCCAAAGAAGATGTCCCGCGACCCAGTTGAGGCAATTACCGCCGCAGCCGGGTTGGGTCAGGCTCTCCTCGTGGGTGATGCCTTCGGTATTCTGCCGCAGAATGTGGTGCGTCACCTGGGCCTGCGCGCGCAGGACGTCGGCCGCGCTGAGAGTGGAATGCGTAACAGTCGCTGTGGACATAAGTTCCTCCTGGGGTTGCTCGTCGATTGACTCATTCGAATCGATCGGTGATTGCGGTACGGTGCAGGGTTATCCTCCCGCGATGGCTCCGATGATGAGCAGCGGTTCCCTGCCCGCGGCTACGGCTTCCGGGAGCGGCGTCTCGGGCGATTGATGCGATAAATCCTCGGAGCAGGCGAAGAATCGCAGAAACGCACGGCGCTGCAGCGTGGTGTGGTCGCGGATGGTACCGCACAGCACGGGATAACGGGCTTCCAGAGCATCGAGCACGCTGCGGATGGTCACGGGTTCCGATACTTCCAGTTGAAGGACGCCGTTCACCTGCGCGAGCGTGCGCAGGTGAAACGGAATTTCGACGAGTACTACTTTGCTCACGGGAGCGTTTGCACCTCAACAGAGAGCACAGGGGGCAGATCGCGCACGATGGGTTGCCAGGAGTCGCCGGCGTTGGGCGAGACGTAGACCTGACCGCCGGTGGTCCCGAAGTAAATGCCGCAGTCGTCAAGCGAGTCGACGGCCATGGCGTCACGCAGAACGTTCACGTAACAATTCTGCTGCGGAAGGCCGTTGGTGAGGGCTTCCCACTCGTTGCCACCGGTTTTGCTGCGCCACACTTTCAGTTGGCCGTCGAGAGGATAGTGCTCGGAATCGCTCTTGATGGGCGCGACGTAGATGGTTTCCGGCTCGTGCGCGTGGACGTCGATGGCAAAGCCGAAGTCCGTCGGGAGATTGCCGCTCACCTCGCGCCAGTTGTCCCCGGCGTCGTCGCTGCGCAGCACGTCCCAGTGCTTCTGCATGAAGAGGACGCCGGGGCGCTGGGGGCTCATGGCGATGTGGTGGACGCAGTGGCCAACTTCGCGGTCTTCGTCGGGCAGATAAGGTGCGCGGAGACCCTTGTTGATGGGCTTCCAGGATTTGCCACCGTCATCGGTACGAAATGCGCCGGCAGCGGAGATGGCGATGTAGATGCGATTGGGGTCGGCGGGATCGAGGACGATGGTGTGCAGGCACATGCCGCCCGCGCCGGGCTGCCAGGCAGGACCAGTGCCATGGCCGCGCAGGCCGGGGATTTCCTGCCAGGAATGCGCGCCGTCGGTGGAACGGAAGAGCGCTGCGTCTTCCACGCCGGCGTAGACGGCATCCGCGTCGGTGAGCGAAGGCTCGAGGTGCCAGACGCGCTTAAACTCCCATGGATGCTGGGTGCCGTCGTACCACTGGTGTGTGGTGAGCGGGGCTGCGGCCGCGTCATAGACGAATTTGTTGCTTTCGCCCATCGGCCAGCCCTGCGGAGATTTCTGCTGTCCACCCCCGGGCGCAGTCCATGTTTTGCCGCCGTCATCGGAGCGCTGGATGATTTGCCCAAACCAACCGCTGGTTTGCGAAACGTAGATGCGGTCGGGATTCACGGGCGAACCCTTCATGTGATAAATCTCCCAGCCAGCGAAGAAGGGGCCGCTGACGTCCCACTTGTTGCGCTTGCCGTCAGCGGTGAGTACGAATGCGCCTTTTTTAGTTCCTGCGAGGACGCGCACTTTGCTCATCGATTGCTCCTTTCAAGGTTCGTGGTGTCTGCGGAACGCCATCTTACATGGGCTGGGAGACGTTGATCATCCACTTTGTGCCGTAGCGGTCGTCGAACATGGCAAATTGCTTCGCCCAGAAGGTCTTTTGCAGGGGCATCTCAATCTTGCCGCCGGCTGACAGCAGGGGGTAGATGCGCTCGGCATCGGCCTCGGTCTCCAGATCGATACACACGCGGAATCCCTGAGGCTGTTGGTAATACGGCGGAGGCGCATCGCAGGCATTGATGGTCTGGTCGCCAATCTGAATAGCGGTGTGCATGATCTTGTCGCCCCAGTCGGCGGGAACGGTGTGAGCCATGGGGCTGGCGCCGAAGGTGAACTCTCCGAGCGATTTTCCGCCCAGCACGTCTGAATAAAACGCGAGGGCCTCTTTGCACTGCCCGTTGAAGAAGAGGTAGGGAATGATTTTCATGACGATTGCTCCTTGAGTGGGGTTGGAAATGGTTTCTGGTTAGGCAGCGTGCGCAATGGGCAGCCAGATCTCGATGCCGCCTGTGCCGGTACGGGGATTGAAGGTCTCAGTGTAGACCTCAAGACAGAACGGATGGCCATCGGGGCCATGCGCGAGGGTAATGCCGGCGGTGGACAGCCACTGGCCGAAGATTGCAGCGAACGTGTAGCGCATCTGCGCAACGTGGCCTTCGTGCGCGAAGACCGCGTACCGGTACGCAGGCACATGAAGGTCGACGAAGCCATCGGGCAGCGTGGCGGCTTCTTCCACTTCGTAGCCGGAGAGGTAGTCCGCGCCTTTGGGCGTCATGCCGACGCAGGCGTATTCGATGCGGCCGATTCTTCCGGCCACCTCGCCGCGCGCGACCAGCCGCTGCCATTGCTCGGGAATGCGATCGATGTCCTCCTGCATGTAGTGGCCGGTGATTCCGGCGAGACGCATGGAATGGCCCTGCTCGAAGCGGGGCTGCAGATTGGTCGCGTTCGGCGTGCTGGTTTCGGTGGGCATATTCATCTCCCTTTTGTTTGGATGGGTTATCGATCCCGACGCAGGGGGATCAACCCTCCGATACGCGGATCGCGCAGCCAGAGCGTGCCCCAGACAAGAATGCCGAAGTACACGGGGAACAAGGTGTTGCTGAAGAGCGGATTCTCAAGCCGGAGATTGGTGGCGACGGCGCCGCCCAAATATCCAGTGAGCAGGATGGCGCCGAGCACCTCGGTGCGCGGGATCAGGTAGAGCAGCGTGCTGATGAGCAGGATGGCGCCCAGGGTTATGGAGAGGTGAAGCGGCCAGCCGGTGCGGACGAAGGCGTCTGCTACGGGCTTCGGCGCCACGAACTTCATGACGGCGTCCAGCAGCATGAACGCAGCGATCAGGCCGGTGAGGATGCGGCTGGTCCAGAGACGGCCGCGGGAGATGGCGATTCCGTTGGTTGCGCGATCGGATTCGACAGATGTTGGCATGGTTCCGCTCCTGGGGATTGATTGGATCAATGCGTTGGATACGAGAGCATTGCGACTCGGGAATTGGGTGGTCGCACTTCGACGTTCAGAGACGAGGCTAATGTTGCGCTACCCCCAACGACCATAGCCACTCGCGGCATGTTTTTCCGGTGCGTGACTTCCGGCACGATTTGGCGCGACATCCTGTTGGAGACGATGAGTTTTCTCATGCGGCTTTCCTTTGGAGCGGCGCGGCGTGGGGCCGCCGAGCCATGGCAGGATCGGCTCCGGGTCGCGATCGCGCCAGCGGCGGCGGGTCTCGGCAAGAAGGGCGTCGCGACTCTTCGCCATCGCGGCGATTACTTCGCAGGGGGCGCCGGTATCCTCGTGCTGCGCGCCCCAGATGAGGAGTTCGAGCATCACGGGGGCGAGGTCGATACCCTTTTTGGTGAGGCGGTAGTTCATGCGACGGCGGTCGTTCGGGTCAGGCTCGGTTTCGACAATGCCGGAGCCGATGAGGCGGCGCAGGCGGTCGGCCAGAATGTTGGTGGCGATCCCCTCCCCGGAATTCTGAAAGTCGTAATAGGTGCGAAAGCCGCGCACCATGAGGTCGCGGACGATGAGCAGCGACCAGCGGTCGCCGAAGACCTCCAGCGACATGCTTACCGGGCATCCGGAACGGGGACGGGTTGCGGTCTTCCGTGGCATGAGGGATAAGCTAGCAAATGTTACTTGCGATTTGCAAGTGAATATCTGAGATTATTTCCACCGCGTCGCGACGCGAAAAAGCCACCCGGACGGGTGGCTTCTCGGGAAGGAACCGCGCGTATTGGTTCGTATTGGTTACGGCTGCGGCTCGTTCGATACCCCGGTTGGATTGGCCGGCTGAGCTGGAGCCTGCGCCGGTTGCGCCGGCTCAGGCTGCTGCGGCGGAGGCTGCATGCTGCCCTGTGTGGGAGCCTGCTGCTGAACGCCGATGGAGTTGCCGGAAATGACCAGTTCGACGCGGCGGTTTTCCGAGCGTCCTGCGCTGGAGGAGTTATCGGCGACCGGGTCGGCTGGGCCGTATCCCTGGGAAGTGATGGCATCGGGCTGCACGCCCTGCGCGATGAGGAAAGCCTGCACGGCGGTGGCGCGATGCTGCGAGAGGGTGAGGTTATAGGCGTCGGAGCCGGTGTTATCGGTGTAGCCCTCGACCTGGACCTTAATGCTGGGGTAGGTGAGCAGGATGCCGGAGACCTTGGCCAGCTTGACCTGCGCGTCAGGCTTCAGCGTGAACTGATTCGTCGCGAAGAGGACGTCGGACATGTTGACGATGAGTCCGCGAGCCGTTTCCTGGGTTTGCAGGACCTGGCTGAGCTGATTGCGAAGTTTCTCGCGCATCTGCTCGGTTTGCTGGGTAGCGGCGGCGGCAGCCTGTTCGGCGGCCTGCTGCTGTTGCCGGGCACGGTCAGCATCGGCCTGGGCTTGCTGGGCCTGCTGCGCGGCGGCTTGCGCGGCCTGCTGCGACTGTTCAGCCTGAGCCTGCGCCTGGGCCTGCTGTTGCTGCGCGGCGAGGGCTGCATCCTGCGCCTGCTGCTGCGACGCGGCCTGCTGTGCGGCGAGTGCGGCTTCGTCGTGCGCTTTGATCTTGCGGATGGTCACGATGCGCGCATCTTCGGCGGTCTGCACCGCTTCGCGCGCGTAGGTGATCTCTTCTTTCATCTCTTTCTGATGGATATCCATCTGGCGCGCGTTGTCGAGATCCTGTTTCGCAGTCGCCATGCTCTCGCCCGCCCACTCGTTGGCGCCCGCTGCTTCGGCGATCTGGACGGCGTTGATGGCTTCGTAAAGTTCCAGTGGCGAGCGGTCGTTGCGCGTGATCGGATCGAGCACCGTATGCTGGCCGGCGGTTTCAGAGTAGGCGCCGCGGGGCAGCAGGCTGTAATGAGCGTTGACCGTTTCCAGTACGCCGGTGGTCTTGTCGGACAGAATGACATTCTGCATCACCACGAGGTCGCTGGGCATGGTGACGGCGAAATATGGCTCGGCGGTAATGATGAGACCGAAGGACTGCAGATTGGTGGTCACGGTGGTGTCAGCTTTGCCGTGGGAGCACAGGACTTCGCCCAGATTGATGGGGCGGCCCTCCGGGCTGATCGCCCACAGGACGTAAGTGAGGTACTCGACTCCAAAACCGTTGGCGGGAACGAGGCCTTCAAAGTGCGCTTTGATCTCGGTGCGGCCGTTGAGGCTGTTCACCTCCGCAGAGCCCTTGCCCTGGGCGAGAAGGCTGGTGCCCTGGAAGCCGATTTTGGTAGCGCCGCTGCGGTGGAAGTAATTGACCGCGGGAATATCTCGCCCGACGACCGTAATCTTATAGATCGGTTCGCCCGTAGCCGTTTGCCCCTGAGGTCCCTGCCCGTTCTGCGGCCAGTGGTCCACCGCTGTGGGGTTCGATTCCTGTCCGTAAAGCATGCTGCAACTCGCTGCGACTGCCACTGCCAAAACCCATTGATTTCGCATATCTTGCTCGGTTTCCAATTCCGATCGACCACTAGTCAAGATGCGGTAATTGAGGTCGCAGACCACCTGGGATGGAAGGTTCCCTGGCAGAAGGTGATGAATTCATCGATTCGGTCCCGGCGCTCGTCGTGACTTAGGGGAAATGATGGGGCCGCGGAGCAACCTTTCCAGCAGGAACGCGATAAGATGAATCCCCGATGCCCGTCGCTGCTATGGTTCTGGAGCTTCGCATCGAGCATGCACATTCCCTGAAGGACCGGCGTCAGGTGGTGCGCAGCCTGAAGGAAAAGCTCGCGCACGGCTTCAATATTTCGATTGCGGAGATGGACGAGGCCCCAACCTGGCAATCAGCAACGCTCGGGATCGCAGCGATTTCCGGCTCGCGCGACTACCTCTCCGGACTGATGCGCGAAGTGGAGAGCGCGGCGGTCCGAATCGCCGAAGGACTAGGTGCGGAAATTGCGGTTTCCTGGGACTTTCTCGACATCCCAGCCGAATCGTAAATGCCGGTAGCTCCAGCGTTTAGCGGGGGAATCATTGTTGCCAGCAACTGGCACAAATAGGGTATAGGGACGGTCTGGCATTCGGGATATATTTGACGGAAAAGTGATGGCAGGGTTGTAGTCATCCTGCCGCAATCCATACAGGCGCGATCTGCCAGGGCGAGAGCCGGATTGTTTGCGGGAATCCGCAGAGAGCGCGCAGGTGAACGGGTGATGACGCGTGTCCGCCGAATCCGGAGGAGGCATGCAGTGCTTCTGGTCGCGCAGGCGGTAGCGACGGCGGCATTGCTGGTTCGTCCTGCGTGCGCGCTCGACCCGCACAAAGAGATTACGCAATACGTGCAGACCGCATGGAATGGCGAATCCGGGCTCCCCGAAAACTCAGTTCATGCGATTGCTCAGACGAACGATGGGTATTTGTGGATGGGCACCGAAGAGGGCCTGACCCGGTTTGATGGTGTTCGTTTCGTCACCTTTACATTTCACAACTCACCGGGTCTGGTGTCGGATTTCATCCAGACGTTAGCAGCCAGCCGGGACGGCTCGCTGTGGGCGGGTACCGACAGCGGCCTGAGCCACTATCAAGCATCGCCAACCTCGCCGCGAGGCGGCAAATTCGAATCCCTGACGACCAAAGACGGGCTGGCAGGCGACCACATCAACGCGCTTTGCGAGGACCGCGAGGGCGACATGTGGGTGGGATCGGGCCAGGGGCTCAACCGCATCGCCAACGGTCACGTCGAGAACTGGACGACCGGACACGGACTCGCGGATCCAACCATCAACGCTCTCGTGGTCGACGGAGGAGGGACGCTGTGGGTGGGGACGGGCAAGGGGCTTTCACGGTTCGTTCACGGACAGTTTGTCCTGCTGACATCGCGCAACGGAATGCCGGACGACGCGATCACCAGCCTGACAGCTGCACCGGACGGCTCCGTTTGGGCCGGCACCCAGGGCCATGGAGTGGCCCAAGTTCGTGACGGGCGGGTGTTCGTGCCGTCTACCCATCTGCCCACGCAGGACGTCGTGGGCTTACAGGCAGATCGCGACGGCGCACTGTGGATCGCCTTCGACCGGGCTGGTATCGGACGCCTCTATCACGACAAGCTGGACCTGTACGACGCCGCGGGCGGCCTGCCCAGCAATCTGGTCACGAACGCTTTGTTTCAGGATCACGAGGGCAGCATCTGGCTGGGACTTCTGGATGCCGGTGCAGTGGAACTGCGCGACGGCAAGTTTTCGATCTTCGGGAAGGCGGAGGGCCTTTCCGGAAACTACATCGGAGAAGTCGTGCAGGGGCAGGACGGCAGCATGTGGTTCGGCGCCGACAATTATGGCGTCGACCGGATGTATCCCGACGGCCACGTAGTAAATCTGAACCAGCGCAACGGATTGCCCAACCAGGCGGTGTATTCCCTGCTGGTGACGCATGACGGGGCTGTGTGGATTGGCTACCAGCGCGGCACGCTCGCCCGGTATGACAACGGCCACGTCTCGGTCTATCGCGATCCCCAGGCCAACGATGCTTCGCTGAACTCGCTCTATGAAGATCGCGACGGCCATCTCTGGGTGGGGTTCAACCCGAAAGGCGTGGCCGAGTTCGATCACGGGGAGTTTCGGCACATCACCGGCACCGGAATCGTGCGGTGCATCACGCAGTCGCGCGATGGCGCTTTGTGGATGGCCACCGACGGAGATGGCGTGCAGCGCCTCTTTCACGGCCAGATTACCCGCTACACGACGGCGGACGGCCTCCCCACGGATCACTCCCTGTATGTCTACGCCGACCCTGCAGGAGACATATGGGTGGGGCTGGCCAGCGGCGGCCTGAGCCGCATTCGCGACGGCCGCGTCGTTTCCTGGACACCGAACCAGGGCGTGCCGGATACGGCGGTGGGGTCGATTCTGGAAGACGATGGCGGAAATCTGTGGATGGGTGGGAACAACGGCATCTTCCGCATCTCCAAGCAGGAACTGAATCAGACGGCGGGCGTGGCGGGTGCCGGTGTTCACGCAGTCATGTATGGACAGGCGGATGGACTGAAGGTAGCCGAGACGCTGTTCGGCAGCATGCCCTGTGCATGGAAAGCGCGCGACGGGCGGCTGTGGTGGACGACGCTGGCCGGCGCTGCGGTGGTGGATCCTGCCCACATGCCCGTCAACAAAGTGGTGCCGCCGGTTTTGATTGAGCGGGTGGTGGTGAATTCCAAAGTCGTCCCGCTTGAGGACGGCATTCGCGTAGGCCCCAGCCCGGGGAATCTCGAAGTTTCGTTTACCGCGCCCAGCTTCGTCGCGCCGCAGTTCGTGGGTTTTCATTACAAGTTGATTGGCTTTGATCCGGACTGGATCACAGCAGATGCACGCAACGCGCGGTACACAAACCTGCCGGCCGGTCACTACACCTTTGCGGTAGAAGCGGAAAACGCTGATGGGGTTTGGAATCGCCCGGGAGCGACGCTGAGTTTTGTGCTGCGGCCGCCGGTCAGGGAAACTCCGCTGGCCTACGTGCTCTACGCCCTGCTTGTGTTGCTGCTGGCGTGGGGTATCCTGGCTTTTCGGACGCGCAGTCTGACCGTGCGTCATCGCGAACTGGAACGGCTGGTCGCTGAGCGGACCACCCAGGTGGAAGCCGAAAAGGTTGCGCTGGAAGGGGCCCGCCGGGAGTTGCACATCCAGGCGACGCATGATTCCCTCACCGGCCTCTTTAACCACGCGGCCATTTTGGAGCATCTGCAGCGCGAAGTGGCACGCGCCGCGCGCGACGGAGAGCCGCTGGGCGTGATTCTCGCCGACCTGGACAACTTTAAAAACGTGAACGATAACTACGGGCACTTGTGCGGAGACGATGTCCTGCGCGAATCCGCTGCCCGGATAAGCGCAGCCGTGCGCGGGTATGACCTGGTGGGGCGGTACGGCGGCGAGGAGTTCCTGATTCTCTTTCCGGGATGGGATTTTCAGGTGGCGCCGGCGCGGATCGAGGAGCTACTGGATGCGATTCGCTCCCGGCCCTTCCAGATCGACGAAGGCGAGATCCGCCTGACCTGCAGCGTGGGCGTCGCGATGTTCCGGCCGGACAAGGATGCTGAAAGCGTCCGCGAGGTCCTGAGCCGCGCCGATACTGCTTTATATGTTGCGAAGAATTCCGGACGCAATACTGCCAGTTTCGAGGTCCGGCCCGCGGTTTGATCCTGGGACATGCATGTTCGAGGATCCCCCGCGTTCATTCCTCTCGCAAACACGCCTGTGTAGAATGATGCGGATGCCGCGGGGCGGTTGAACCAACCGCCAACATCGCTGCGCAACTCAGGCCACGCAGAGTGTATTCAAAGCTGACACAAACACTGAACGCATCAGTTCAAACCTGGAGGAACCTTTGAAAAGAACCATTGGCACCCTCGCTATCGTCGCCCTCAGCATGTTCGCGCTTCCGAGCTTCGCGCAACGTCCGGCCAGCCATCCAGCCCCTGCGCCCCGGCCAGAAGTCGGCGGTGGGTATATTCCCTCGCACGGTCCGCGCGAACACTCTCCGCTTCCTTCGGGCGGGCAAACGGATCGTCCCGGTCACCCTGCAGCTCCGCACGTGGATGCGAACACCGGCCACTGGGTCGGACATTCCGGCGGCGACGACCAGAATTACCACCTCGATCATCCCTGGGAACACGGGCATTTCCCTGCTCCGGTCGGTCCTGGCCATGTGTGGCGGCTGGGTGGCGGCGGACCCGGACGCTTCTGGTTCGGCGGGTTCTATTTCAACGTCGCGCCCTATGACGTTCAATACTGCGACGGATGGCTGTGGGATTCCGACGACATCATTATTTACGACGATCCGGATCATCCGGGATGGTATCTCGCCTACAACGTGCGCCTTGGGATTTACGTGCACGTGATGTTCCTGGGGAACTAGAACTGAAGGCGGCTGGATGAGTGCACCCTCGTCCAGCCACCGATGCTGCAGTCCTCTGATGATCGAATCCCCCTCCTCGCAGTCCGCCGGTGTTTCGACCGTGGTCCCCATCCTGGCGGTGTCGCGCCTGTGCAAGCAATATGGTGCGACGGTGGCTGTAGCGGACGTGTCGTTTTCAGTGGGCACCCACGAAATCCTTGGCTTGCTGGGCCCGAACGGCGCGGGAAAAACCACAACCATCAACATGATTCTGGGAGTGCTGGAGCCGACCTCCGGCACCATCACGATTGATGGATGCGATCTAGCGCGCCGGCGGCGGCAGGCGCTGGAGAAAACCAACTTCGCGGCAGTCTACGCGCCGCTGCCTGGCAACCTGACCGTCGCGCAGAACCTTCGCATCTTTGGCATGCTGTATGGCGTGCGCGCGCTGGGCGACCGCATGGAAGCAGTGCTGGCCGAGTTCGATTTGCTGCGTTTTCGGAATACGAAATGCGGCGTGCTGTCATCGGGTGAGCAGACGCGCGTAGCGCTGGCCAAGGCCATGCTGAACCTGCCGAGGCTGCTGCTGCTCGACGAGCCAACGGCGTCTCTCGATCCCGCCACAGCGCGGGAGATTCGCGCATCCATTCAGGAATTTGCCCAGCGCACCGGTGTGGGCGTGCTGTGGACCTCGCACAACATGGCTGAAGTGGCGGACGTGTGCCATCGAGTGCTGTTTCTCTCAAAGGGCAAGATTCTGCTCGAAGGCGATCCCCGAACTCTGCCGGCGGGACACGGACATGAGACGCTGGAAGACTTATTTGTGGCGGTTGCGCGTGAGCCATTGACGATTCGGCAGACGGAGGATCGCGCGTGATAGCCTTCTCTCCGCGCCGCACGGCTGCCCTGCTGCTGCGCCAGTTCTATTTGCTGCGCGGGAGCCCGACACGCATTGTGCCGCTGTTTTCGTGGGTGGCCATCGACATTATTTTGTGGGGATTCATCACGAGGTATCTGAATTCTGTGTCCGGAGCGAAATTCAATTTCGTGCCGGCCATGCTTGGCGCGGTGCTGCTGTGGGATTTTATGGCCCGCGTAATGCAGGGAATCACGACGGCGTTTCTCGAAGATGTGTGGTCGCGGAATTTCCTCAACTTGTTCGCGTCGCCGCTGTCCGTCTCAGAATATCTGGGAGGCCTGGTGCTCTCGAGCATCAGCACCAGCCTGATCGGCCTTGTGGTGATGGTGGTACTGGCGACTGTTGCTTTCGGGTTGTCGTTCTTCGTTTACGGGGCCATGCTGGCGGCGTATTTGTTGGTGCTGTTCCTGTTTGGAATCTCGCTGGGTATCTTCGGGAGCGCACTGGTGCTGCGCTTCGGTCCGGCGGCGGAGTGGTTCATCTGGCCGATTCCGGCTTTCATCTCGCCGCTGGCGTGTGTCTTTTATCCGCTGGCAACGCTGCCGGTGTGGATGCAGGGTCTGGCGCGGCTGATTCCAGCGAGTTACATCTTCGAAGGCATGCGCGGCGTGCTGCACGGGCACGCAGCCGCGGGGACTCCGTTAGCGATTGGCAGTGTTCTGGCACTGGTGTATTTGCTGGTGATGGCGCGGGCTTTCACCAGCGTCTATCGGCACGCCGTCCGGACCGGCCTGATTGCTCGATACAGCGCGGAAACCATCAACTGACGATGGGATTCACCGCAACTCCCTATAATTGAGGAGCGTGCCTGACGGCTGGTTGCGTCCGGAAATCTGCGCAAACCCCAGGTGAGCATCGTTGAAGCCCGTCAAGAGGAACCGCGAAGGCGCGAAAAAGACCAAGCGCAAGGTCCAGGCCAAGCGAAAAGCCATTCTGCGGGGGCACGCTGAGGCGCCGAAGCGGGAGAAAACCCAGCGCGACGATCGCGGACGGAAGGCCATTCGGTCGGAAGGACGCGCCGGAAGCCGGGCCGAAGCTCAGTCCCGGCAGCCTGCCCGGCCCACTCCGCAGACGGGGGACGGGCGACGCCTCGCACGGCCTGAGATTTTGCCGGACCTGGTGGACGAGCACATCCGGGCTGCAAGCGCGCCTGCAGCAAAGGCGACTCCGCGGCCGCAGCGGTCGGGACGCCCGGTTTCCAGCATGGCCGAGACAGCGAAGCAGGCGGTGCTGGCGATTGTGGGACGTCCGAATGTGGGCAAGTCCACTCTCTTCAATCGGCTCACCGGCACACGCCGCGCCATCGTGGGCGATGAGCCGGGGATTACCCGCGATCGCATCTACGGCGAAGTGACGTGGGCGGGACGTACGGCGCGCGTGATCGATACCGGCGGCATTGTTCCCGACGACGAGGCGCTGATTCCGGCTGAGATTTTTCGTCAGGCGCGGTTTGCCTTCGACGAAGCCGACGCCATCGTGATGGTGGTCGATGGGCGAACCGAGCTGGCATCTCCGGATTTGGAGTTGGCCCGCCTGTTGCAGCGGACCGGCAAGCCGCTCTTCCTGGCCGTGAACAAGATTGACGCGGAGAGCATGGCGGCCGCGGCGGAGAATTTCCGGCGTCTCGGCATTCGCAATCTCATCCCCATTTCGGCGGAGCATGGGCTGAACATCGGCGATCTGCTCGACGAAGTCTTCGCCGTGTTTCCACAGGAAGATGAACCCGCTGAGGCCGTTGAGATTCCTGCAGAGGAAGGCCCCGAAGGAGCGCTGCATCGGACGCACGGAGAATTTGAGCAGCACGAAACGCGGGTCGCGATTATCGGACGCCCGAACGTGGGGAAATCAACGCTGCTGAATGCGCTGACTGGAACCACGCGGGCCATCGTCTCACCCGTTGCAGGCACGACGCGGGACGCGGTCGATGAGTTGATGGAGTTCAAGGGCCGCGAGCTGCGCATCATCGACACGGCGGGCATTCGCCGCAAGGGCAAGACGCACCTGATGGCGGAAAAGCTGTCGGTGGTGATGGCGCGGCGGCATTTGGAAAGCGCCGACGTCGCGCTGCTGATGATTGACGCTACCGAGGGCGTAACGGCGTCCGACGCGACCATTGGCGGCTACGTGCACGAGAGCGGCCGCAGCGTGATCATCGTCGTGAACAAATGGGACCTGGTGACGACGGGTCGCACCGACGGTAAGCCTCCCGCAGATCGCGTGATCTTCGAGCGGCAGGCGCGCGCGGTGCTGAAATATCTGAGCTATACGCCGGTGGTATTCATCTCCGCGTGGGAAGGGCGCAACGTGACGCGGGTCCTGGACGAAGTTCTGCATGTGGCGACGGAGCGGCGCAAGCGCGTTTCGACAGGGCAGATGAATCGCTTCCTCGACAGGATCGATTTTCAGCGCGCCAGTGTGCCCATGTCGAAGCGGGTACGCATTTACTACATGACGCAGGCCGCGGTGGCGCCGCCGACGTTTGTGCTCTTTACGGATCGCGATGTGAAGCTGCATTTTTCCTTCGAGCGATTTCTGGAAAACCAGATTCGTGAAGCGTTTGGTTTTGCCGGCACACCGATCTGGTTCAAAGTGCGGGCGCGCAACAAATCCGCAAAACCGGATTAAAAGTTCCCACAGGAAAACGTGGCAACGCGCCACCCTCTTTCGCAATCGAACCAGATATAAGGCAACTGAATTCGACCAAGGAGGATGGATGTCCCGTATACGGACAATGCCAACTGCAGCTGCACACAGGCGAGACATCTTCAAAACCCCGCAGACACGCGGGTGGAGGGAAACTCGAGCTGAACAGTTTTCTCCGAGGCCCCTGCTCGAATATGGCACTCACGAGGAGGGCCACCTGAAATGGTGTGGGCTCTTTTATGGAGGCGAATTCAGGGCGGGCTAAGAAGCTTCCAGGGCTGAGACGCTGAGGCGGCAGGCCGCTGGGAGCCAACAGCAGGTGAGATTGCCCTGCTGATCCAATTTTGACCCGGGACGACGTGCACATCCGGCGAACCACTTCGCTGGATATTTTCACGAATCGACCGGGCCACAACGGTGCAAACCGGGGCGAGCTGTTCGGAAACGGACAGCTCGCTTTTTCGTCTGTCAGCAGTTCTCTGCCCGCCCCGAACCGGGCTGCCCCAAACTCCGTATCTTCACCATGTTCTGAACGATTTGCTGCGATTCCTGAAGCGTGCACGGTGGGTCCTGAATCCAATGAGCCAACTTCAGAATCATCACGCTGCTGCTGTATCGTTGAGTGTTCCTCTCTTTTGATGACATTGGCCGTATCCGACTGTCTGTTTCCCGAGGTTTTGGTTCGTGAAAATGCGTAGACTTCTACCCACTTCTATTGCTGCGTTGCTGATGGCGGGCGGGATTGCCGGCTGCAACAAGGCGTCGGCGCCGCCGCCGGGTCCGGCGATGCAGGCCATGCCGGTGCAGACCATGACGGTTGCTTCGGCTCCGGTTCCGCAGAGCGATGAATATGTGGCGACCATCAAGTCGCGCCGCTCGGCGACCATCAATCCGCAGGTCGATGGCAACCTGACCAGCATTCTGGTGCATTCCGGCGAACACGTGACGGCTGGCCAGGTGCTGATGCAGATTGACCCCGCGAAGCAGGAAGCCACGCTGGCTTCGCAGGCCGCGACGGAGCAGCAGAAGCGCGCCGTCTATCAATACAACCAACTGCAGGTGGATCGGCAGCGGAAGCTTTTCGCCGACGGCGTCATCAGCAAAGATGCGCTGGATCAGGCGGAGCAGGCCTACGCGAACTCCAAGGCGGATTTCGATTCGTCGACAGCATCGCGGCAGGAACAGGAGAAGCAGCTGGGCTACTACCGGATCACGGCGCCGCTTTCCGGTGTTGTCGGCGATATTCCGGTGCACGTGGGCGATTACGTTTCGTCGACGACCATGCTGACGACGGTGGATGAGAACCAGGACCTCGAGGCGTATATCTACATCCCCACCGAGCGCGCGGCAGCGGTGCGCAATGGGTTGGGCGTCGAGATTCTCGACAACAGCGGCAATCCCATCGAGAACACGTCGATCGATTTTGTTTCGCCGGAAGTGGACAACGGGCTGCAGGGAATCCTGGTCAAGGCACCGGTGCGCTCATTGACCGTGCGCAATGCCCAGCTGGTGAAGGCGCGCGTCGTGTGGGGCGTGAGCCCGAGGGCAGTGGTTCCAGTGCTGGCGGTGACGCGCCTGGGCGGACAGGCCTTCGTATTTGTGGCGCAAAGCGCGGGCGGCGGCAAGTTTATCGCGCACCAGCAGGCCATCACCCTGGGCGACACCATCGGCAACAATTACGCCGTGTTGAGCGGACTGGCCAATGGGGACAAGGTGATCATCTCGGGCACACAGTTCCTGATGGACAGCATGCCGGTCATTCCACTGCCAAGCGGACCACCGC
>DATHQV010000094.1:0-22093 GCA_035482355.1 Acidobacteriaceae bacterium
CAGTGATTCTTTCCGATTTGGACCATGAGGGCGTGGAATTCGTTGTAGTGGCGGGCTCGTTCTTTGGGGCTTTCGGTCTTTTGATCGGGGGCGAAGGCTTGTTCGGCGAGGGACTGGATTTCGGAGTACTTTGCGTTCTCGTGGATGAGCGCGTGGCGGACGGTGATGCGGCGGAGGTACTCGTCGATGACCATGGCGGGGGCGTCGAGCGCGTAGAGGAGGATGGCGTCCGCCGTTTCGGGGCCGATGTTGGGGAGGGCGAGGAGCTGCTCGCGCATGGCTGGGGGATCGGTGAGAGCGGCGTGGCGGAGGGCGTCCATGCTGCCGTCGTGATGGGCGTCGAGGAAGGCGATGAAGGCCTTGAGGGCGGCGGCTTTGCGGAGCATGAAGCCGGAGGGGCGAATGAGCTGGCGGAGTTCTTCTTCGGGGAGTTCGCGGAGGCCGGGGATGGAGAGGACGCCATGCGCCTGAAGGTTGGTAATGGAGCGCTCGACAGATTTCCAGGCGGTGTTCTGGGTGAGGAAGGCGCCGATGACGACTTCAAAAGCGGATTGAGCGGGCCACCATTGTTGGGGGCCGTAGAGGGTGACGAGATGGTCGTAGAGCGAGCGCAGGCGGCGGGCGGCCGTGGATTTTCGAATCGCCAGGTTGCGCTTTGTGGATTTTGCGGCCATGGATTTGATCTTACGTATTGGGGTGGGACGAATCGTTTGGGCCAGTTCGATGCTCCTATGATGAGGGCGTAATTCTTTCTGAGGAGATGCAATGGAATACGTAAATCTTGGCAAGACAGGGCTGAAAGTTTCGCGGATTTGTCTGGGGTGTATGACGTATGGCGCTCCGGCGACGGGCGAGTTGAAGCCGGGGCGGCAGGCGTGGGCGCTGGACGAGGAGCAGAGCCAGCCGTTTTTCAAACAGGCGCTGGATGCGGGCATCAACTTCTTCGATACGGCGAATGTTTATTCGAGCGGCGCGAGCGAAGAGGTGCTGGGGCGGTTTCTGAAGAAGAACGTGCGGCGGGAGTCGGTAGTGGTGGCGACAAAGGCCCATGGGCTGATGCGCGATGAGCCGAATGGGCGCGGGCTTTCGCGCAAAGCGATTTTGCATGAGCTGGACGCGAGCCTGCGGCGGCTGGAAATGGATTACGTGGACCTGTATCAGATTCACCGCTGGGATTATGAGACGCCGATTGAGGAGACGCTGGAGGCGCTGCACGATGTGGTGAAGGCGGGGAAGGTGCGGTACATCGGTGCGTCGTCGATGCATGCGTGGCAGTTCGCGCAGGCGCTGTATTTGGCGGAGCGGCATGGGTGGACGCGTTTTGTGTCGATGCAGAACCACTACAACCTGATCTATCGCGAAGAGGAGCGGGAGATGCTGCCGCTGTGCCGGGCGGAGGGGATTGGGGTGATTCCGTGGAGTCCGCTGGCGCGGGGAAGGCTGGCGCGCGCATGGCAGAGCGAGCAGACGAAGCGGGCCGAGACTGATTCCTTCGGCAACCGCATGTATGCGAAGACGGAAGAGGCGGACAAGGGCGTGGTGGATCGGCTGACGGAACTGGCCAGGCAAAGAGGCGTGGCGCAGGCGACTCTGGCGCTGGCGTGGATGCTGGCGAAGCCGGGGATTACGGGGCCGATTGTGGGCGCGAGCAAGGCTCATCATTTGGAAGACGCGGTAGCGGCCCTTGCGGTGAAGCTGACCAGCGAGGAAGTGGCGCGGCTGGAGGAGTTGTATGTGCCGCATCCAGTGCTGGGATTTAGCTGAGGGCGGCGACGGATCGCTGGGCGCGACTGGCGAGGGCAAATGACAAAAGAATGACGCGGAGGCGACAACGGTCCCGGGGCTGAGCCCTTACCGTACGAGGGAAATGCCCTCGCCGGTGTCATCCGCCAGGAAATTGGTGCAGCGCCAGTCTGTCTGGTGGACCGGGATGTTGCCGGTGGCCGCGTTCCTGTATCTCTACGCGACGCTGTTCAGCCTGGCAGGGACTCCTTTGTTCCGCGCCGGGGACGACAGCTTCTTCAGAACTTACGCGTGGCGCATGCTCACCGGCGAAGTGTTCCTGCGAGACTTTCACCAATTCACTCCACCGGGCACCGATCTGGTCTATTTGGCGGCGTACCGCTGGGGCGGGGCAGGAGTTGGCAGCAGCAACTGGGTGGGCCTGGGCGTTGGATTTCTGCTGGCGCTGGTGTGGTACGGATTGGCGCGGACACTGATGCCGGCCGGGCGGGCAGCGCTGGCGGCGTTGACCTGTCTGGTGTTCCTCTATGGCGACCGACTGGACGTGACGCATCACTGGTTCAGCGTGCTGGCGGGTTCAACGGCGGTTTTGGTTCTGTTGCGGGTGAGGAGCGTGGCACTGATCGGCCTGGCTGGGGCGCTGATCGGCCTGGCAGCGTTTTTCACGCAGACGACGGGAGCGGTGGCACTGCTCGCGTGCTGTTACTTTCTGGTGTGGGAAGGCCGGCCGGCAGGCGGGACCAGGCGGGCGGCATGGGTCCCCGTGGCGGTGCTGGCCGGAACGGCCGCGACGGTGTGGCTGCTGCTCAGCTGGAGGTTCATTGCAGCGGCGGGATGGAGCCAGTGGTGGTACGCCCAGGTGTTGTATTTGCCGCGCGCAAGCTCCTTTCCGACGGGATTCCTGGTGCCGCGGATCGTGAGGCCGGGCAATGCTCGCGGCTGGATCAAGATCGCGGAGCTCGGAACCATTTACGTGCTGTTTGTGACGGTGTGCCCGTGGGTTCTATGGTGGCTGCGGCGCCGGGGTGTTCGGACGGCGGAGGAGGCCCGCGCGGTTCTGTTGGCCCTGTGGGGCAGCGGGCTGATGCTGGCAACGATCACGATGCTGAACTGGAATCGCATGGACGCGGCGGCAGCCCCAGCGCTGATCCTGCTGGTTTGGGGGATTGGCCGCAGCGGGCGGCCGGAGCGGTGGCTGGCCGCGGCGTGCTGGTGCTGTGCCGGAGCCATGATGCTTTTGCAGATGACAGAGACAGAGAGGCATCGCTTCGTCAACCTGCAGTTGCCGACAGGCCGAGCCCTGTTCGAACCGAAGGACGCCGCGGAGGTGCAATGGCTGGTGGAGCACACGCACCCCGGAGATGCATTCTTCGAAGTGGCAACGACGCGCTTCTACGTACCGCTGGGGCTGCGTAATCCCGCGGCGGTGGATGTGTTGTCGATGGGCCGGAGTACACTGCCGGCCTGGGTGGGGGAGACGACAAACAGTCTGGAGCGGAGCGGGGTGCGCTACATTCTGTGGGCGCCCGGTGCGGGGATCGGGAAGGTGGACGGCACTGCGGCGCGATCAGAGGACGTGCTGCGTCCGATGCGGGAGTATGTGCGCATGCGGTTCACGCGGGTCGCGGTATTCGAAGGCGGGGATGAGATTTGGGAGCGAACTGGCCGTTGAGCTGGGCGATGAACCGAGCGTTGAGCCGAGGGCCGGGCTTATGCCGGGTTCAGCGCTCGGCGGACGGCGGAGCGAAGTGCGATGCGGGCGCGACGCTGATGCGGGCGAGGACGATGATGTCGACGCGGCGGTTTTGGCTGCGGCCGTCGGGGGTATCGTTGGCGGCGACGGGGTGGAATTCGGCATAGCCCGCGGCGGAGAGGCGGCCAGGGGCGAGGTGGTGATCGACGATAAAAGTTTTGGTGAGTTGGGTGGCGCGCGCGGTAGAGAGCTCCCAGTTGGAGGCGAACTGCGCAGTGTGGATGGGGACGTTGTCAGTGTGGCCCTCGATGCGGAGGTCGTAGGGTGTGGCGGCCACGGTGGCGGCGATGCTGTTAAGGGTGGCGCGGGATTGCTGGTGCGGCGCGGCGGAGCCTGAATCGTAGAAGCCGGCTTCGCGCAGGGAGATGACGAGGCCGTCGCGTCCGAGGCGGAGGGCGACGACGTGCTCGGCGATCTGATTGGAGAGCAGGCCGGTGAGACGAGCTTGCAACTGCTGGAGGTCGCGCTGGACGTCCGGGGAAGCGGAGAGATCGTCGCCGAGGATGACGTTGACGGGAGCGACGGTGTCATGGGAATCGGCGAGCGCGCCGGATTGCTGCTTCGACGGAATTGCAGCGGGAAAGAGGCCCATGGCCTGGAAGGCGGACTGGATGGATTGCGCGATCTGGGTCTGTTTGCGCTGGTCGGCGCGGGAACTGGCGTAGAGCACGACGAAGAAGGCGAAGAGCAGGGTGATGAAGTCGGCGTAGGAAACGAGCCAGCGGTCGTGGTGGGAGGATTCGGCGGGTTTGCGTTTGCCTCGGATCATCGGCGGGCATCCCTTTTGGTGGGCTCGGGGCTGGGTCGCGCGCCGCGGAAGCTGGCCAGCTTAATTTCGATCATACGAGGGTTCATTCCTTCAACGATGGAGATGACGCCTTCGAGAGCCATCTCTTTGAGGCGCTCGTCGTCGCGGGCGCGCTGGCGGAGTTTGCCGGCGGCGGGGAGAAAGAAGATGTTGGCGGAGCCGACGCCATAGATGGTGGCGACGAAGGCGACGGCAATGCCGCGGCCGACCTGATCCATGTGGTCGAGGTGCTGCATGACCTGGATGAGACCGATGACGGCGCCGATGATGCCGATGGTGGGGGAGAATCCGCCAGCGGATTCGAAGACGGCTGGGATGCGCGCCTCATTTTCGGTGATGTTGTTGATCTGGACTTCCATGATGCGGCGCAGTTCGGAAGGCTCGGTGCCGTCGACGGCGAGCATGAGGGCCTGGCGCAGGAAGGGATTGGCGACATGGGGCAGATCGTTGTCGAGGGAGACGATACCGCTGCGGCGCGCTTTGTTGGCGAAGCCGACGATCTGGTGGAGCATGGCTTCGCCGCCGTCGGGGCGATGGAGAAAGATGCGGGCGAGGCGCTGTGCGGCGATGACGACGGTGGAGAGCGGGAATTGCAGCATGACCGCGCCCAGTGTGCCTCCAAAAACGATCATGGCGGCGGTGGGCTGAACAACCTGGCTGATGTGGCCTCCCTCGAGCAGGAGGCCGGCGAGGATGCCGGCCAGCGCAAGGAGAATGCCGCCGAGACTACCTGCGTCCATTGCGGTTATTCCTGAGACTCAGTAGGGTTGTGCGGTTTGGAGCCGGCGGCGGGGATGGGAACGGGCGTCCATGCAAGAGCCTGGAGGTAACCGGCAGATTCGCCAAAGACGCGGGCGCGGTAGGCAATGGTGCGGTTGACGACGTCTTCGCAGCTTTCGAGCACAACGATTTTCTCGCCGTTGACCAGGGTGAGCATGGTATCGGGCGAGGACTCAGCGTATTTGATGAGGTCGCTGTTGACGACGAGGGGATTGCCGTTGAGGCGGGTGAGATGAATCATGGACGGCGTCTCCGGGGCCTGTAATTCTTCTTATCGGCAGGAGGGAGTGGGGGATTGAATGGGTGTCCGATGGAGGGCGACGGATGGGGCGCACGCACGCTGCATGCCAAACGGAGTTTGCGAAGTAATGGGGGTGGAGCGGGAGCCGATGAAGGCATTGAGTTCGAGTGGTTCCCGGGAGTGGCGGAAGGCTGAAGGCTGAAGCGCTCCGTTCAGGAACCCAAAATTCAGAAGGGGAGAAATACCATGCCATTGGGAGTCCTGAACAACATCTCGGCTGTCTACGCCGAAAACAACCTGAATCAGACGCAGGCCAGCCTGCAAACCACTTTGCAGCAGCTGTCTTCTGGTTCGCGCATCAACTCCGGAGCGGATGACGCCGCCGGCCTGTCAATTGCGGACGGCCTGCAGGCCAATTCATCGGCACTCACACAGTCTTCCAGCAACGCCAGCGCAGGTGTTGGCTTTCTGCAAGTGGCGGACGGCGCCTTGTCGCAGGTGACGAATCTGCTGAACCGGGCTGTCACGCTGGCTACCGAAGCCGGCGGCGGAACGTTGTCGGGCTCGCAGCTGAGCGCGGCCGATCAGGAGTACCAGGACATTCTGACGCAGATTGGGACCATCGGGAACACCACCGAATACAACGGGATCGGGGTCTTCAACACGGCCGCGGCAGGTTCGGCGGTTTCCCTCAGCGATGCGTCCAAGGTGATCACGAGCGGAGCCATCGCGAGTGGCGATAATCTGAGCGGCTCGATTGTCGTTACGGAAGCGACGACCAATGCGACCGCCACCCTCAATATGGCGAATTACAGCGGGTTGACCACCGCAGGCACAGAGGCTGCCACGTTGACCAGCCTGCAGGGCGCTCTGACATCTGCGTTTGGGGCCAACGTTACCGCCGCCTACAGCGGCGGCGTGCTGACCCTGACCGACAGTACGGACAACCTGACCCATACTGGTTCGCTCACCGAGGCCAGCGCCACTCCGGCGTCGACCGCGATGGAAATCTACACCAGCGACGGAACGGCGACCGGGAGCTCGAACTATCTGGTGTCGGTCGGTGTGCTTACCTCAGGCAGCGTCGGTACTTCTCAGTCGGGCAGCAGCGCTGGATCGACGATCAGCGCCACCGTAGGGTCCACGACCTCGACCCACAACGGAACATCGGCTGGGGCGGGCGCGGGAACGGTGCTGGGTGGCACGAAGCTGGACGGGCAGGCGGACGCAGAAGCCGCGCTGCAAACCGTAACCAACGCCATCAACGCCGTGGCTTACCAGCGCGGTCAGGTGGGCGCGAACATCAACACGCTGTCGGCAGCGTCGAACATCGCGAGCGCCGAACAGACCAATGTGCAGTCGGCACAGAACACGATCACGGCGACCGACTATGCAGCGGCGACGTCGAACATGTCGAAATTCGAAATCCTGACCCAGACCGGCATCAGCGCTCTGGCGCAGGCGAACAGCACCGAGCAGATGGTCACCAAGCTGCTCCAGTAGTCCTCCTCAATGCAGGTGGCGGGGAGCTTCTCTTCCAGGGCGGTCACAACCGGCACGCTTTGGGGCGGAGGCTCTCCGCTTTTTCGTTAGCCGGATTTAATGATGTAGCGGCGGGTGGGGCCACGGTTCTGCTGGTAACGAATCAGGGTAAAGGACGACCCGGAAAGCGACGATAACCAGGCTATGGGCAGTGTCGGCATCTCGTTTGGCAACCCGACCAGCGGGCAGGGGTTCGATGTTTCGTCGACGGTGAGCCAGATTGTGGCGAATCTGCAGGCGGTGGAGACGCCGTGGCGAAACCAGCTGACGTCCCTGCAGGCGCAGGACACCGCGTTGACGAGCATGGGAACGGATTTGAGCACGCTCTCAAGCGCGCTGAGCTCGCTGAGCGATTTTGATGGGATCTTCTCGCAGATGGAGGGATCGAGTTCCGACAATTCGGTGGTGGAACTGACGTCGGCGACGGCCGGGGCGGTGGCAGGCAGTTACACGGTGGTCGTAAGCCAGTTGGCGCAGACGTATTCCTATTCCGGGACTGCGGTGGGAGCATCGGATAAGCTGGCCGGGTCGATGGAGATCAACGGAAAGACGGTTACGATATCCGACGGAACGGCGACGGACAGCAGCGGGAACACCATTCCGGCCAACAACACGCTGTCGTCGCTGATGTCGTATATCAACTCCGGAAACTACGGGGTGACGGCGACGATTGTGACGGGAACGGCAGGGTCGCAACTGGCGCTGATGAGCGACACGAGCGGAGCGGGCGGCGCAGTGACCTTGGACGGCAGCGCGCTCGAAGATGCGACGACCGGCGTCACGGGAATTACGTTCAGCCAGGTGCAGCAGGGGCAGGACGCGGAGCTGAGTGTGGATGGAGTCTCGACCACCAGCTCGACAAATACGGTGACGACGGCGATTCCAGGCGTGACGATGCAGTTGCTGAGCGCGGCGAAGACCGAATCGGTGCAGGTGGAAATCACCACAGATACCACGGATGTGCAGTCGGCGGTGACGACATTTGTGAGCGCGTACAACACGGTGGTAAGCGATCTGACCACGCAGGAGGGGAACGATGCTGCGGGGAATCCGGAGCCGTTGTTTGGCAACCCAAACCTGGCATTGTTGCAGGAGCAACTGCAGCAGTCGCTGACGTTCGTGCAGGCGTCGGGAGCGATTACTTCGCTGTCGCAACTGGGAATATCAGCCACTGATAACGGAACGCTGTCGCTGAATTCGACCATGCTGGACAGCGCTCTGGACAGCAATTATCAGGATGTTGTGAATTTCTTTCAGGCCGATAACAGTTTTGGGGCCGCGTTGACCACGACGCTGAGCAATTTGGGAAACAACGACCCGGACGGCGTGATTTATCTGGCGCTGACCCAGGATTCGGCTCAGGAGTCGCAGCTGACGACCAACATCAGCAACGAGCAGAGCTCGATCAGCGCGCAACAGACGCAGCTGACCACGGAATTGAATGAGGCCAACTACACGCTCGAGGAGATTCCGTCGCAGCTGGATGAGGTCAACGAAATGTACAGCGCGATCACCGGCTACAACGAGAACACCGGCGGATGACGTGCGCGGGAACAGCGGAGGAACATGAATTACCAGCAGCAGGCAATCGCGGGAATGAATCCGGTGGAATTGGTGGTGGCGTTATACGACGGCATGGTGCGGTTCCTGTACCAGGCGATTGCGGCAGTTGAGGGTCACAATGCGGAGGAGCGGCGCACGGCGCTGGGGCGGGTGCTGCAGATCCTGATGCATCTGCAGTCGCGGCTGCGGATGGACGTTGGCGGCAATTCCGCGAAGGCGCTGTCGGAATTTTATGCATCGATTTTTGCGCTGTGCCTGGAGGGCTCGCGGCTCGAGTCTCCAGACCGGCTCAGAGAGGCGATCGGGTGCATCCGCGACGTGCGGGAGGCGTGGAGCGTGGCTGCGCGGGATCCGGAGGTGCTGAGGATACTGAGCAGCGATCATCCTCCGGCGCCAGTGATGATGGCGGCGGGAGGGCGCGGGGCGCCTGTAGAACCAGCTGGCTCAAACTGGACGGCGTGACGAGCGTGGATCAACCGGTGATGGCGAGTTCTTCTTCGAGCAGCTGTTTTTGGTAGAGGCCGGCGTAGTAGCCATTGCGCGCCAGCAGTTCTTCGTGGGTGCCGAGCTCGGCGATGCGTCCGCGCACCAGGACAGCGATGAGGTCGGCATGGCGGACGGTTGAGATGCGGTGGGAGATGAGGATGGTGGTGCGTCCGGCCATGACGCTGCGGAGTTCCTGAAGAATGCGTTCTTCCGTCCAGGTATCGACGCTGGCGAGGGAGTCGTCGAGGATGAGGATGCGGGGATTGCGGAGGACGGCGCGGGCGAGAGCGGTGCGTTGTTTCTGACCGCCGGAGAGGGTAAGGCCGCGTTCGCCGACGAGGGTTTCGAAAGCGTTGGGAAAGAGCTCGATCTCCTCGCGGATGCGGGCGGCTTCGGCAGCGTGGGCTACGGCTTCGTCGGTAGCGCCAGCGACGCCGAAAGCGATGTTGTCGCGGATGGAGGTGCTGAAGAGGAAAGTTTCCTGGGGCACAAAGCCGACGGCAGCGCGCAGAGCGTCGAGGGGATAGTCGCGGATGGGGCGGCCATCGATGAGGACGGCGCCGGGGGGAGCGTCATAGAGGCGCGGGATGAGGCTGACGAGGGTGGATTTGCCTGAGCCGGTGGGGCCAACGAGGGCGAGGCTCGAGCCCGCGGGAATGGTGAGCGAGAGGCCGTGGAGGACTTCGACGGGCTGGGCTTCGGTAGCTGGATAGGCGAAGTGGAGGTCGCGGAATTCGATAGCGCCGTGGATGTCGACCTGAGCGGGGGGGATGGCAGCGGCGCGGTCGTCGATGGCGGGCTCGGCGGTGAGGAGCTCGTGGATACGGACGACGGACGCGGTGCCGCGCTCGAACAGGTTGACGACATAGCCCAGGGCAATGATGGGCCACATAAGCATGAGCAGGTAGGTGGTAAAGGTAACGAAGCCCTTGATGGCGATGCGATGGGTGAGGACTTCGTGGCCTCCGATGAGGAGGGCGATGACCATGCCGATGCCGAGCATGAATTCAAGAGTGGGCCAGAGCATGCCCATGAGGCGGACGAGACGCATGGAGCGGCGGATGTACTCCTGATTGGAGCGCTCGAAGGCTTTGATCTGGGCTTCTTCCTGGGCAAAGGCACGGACGAGGCGGGCTCCGGAGAAGTTTTCCTGGGCCTGGGCAGAAATGTCGGAGAACATGGCCTGGATGCGTTCGAAGCGTTCGTGAATGCGGCGACCCATGAACTGAATAAGGATGCTGGCGAGGGGCATGGGGGCGAGCGCGGCGAGGGTGAGCCAGGGGCTGATGCCGAGGAGGTAGAAGAGGGATCCGGCGAAGAAGAGCACGGTATTGACGGTGTACATGACGGCGGGACCGAGCAGCATACGGACGGCTGCGAGGTCGTTGGTCATGCGGGCCATGATGTCGCCCGTGCGATTTTCCTGGTAGTACGAGGCTGATTGTTTTTCGAGGTGCTGGAAGAGATCGTTGCGGAGGTCGAATTCGATGTCGCGGGAGATGCCGATGAGGATCCAGCGCATGTAGTAGAGGAGAATGCCATGCGCGACGGTAACGGCGATGACGAGGGCGGCGTAGCCGAAGATTTTTTGCCAGGTGACGGAGTGCGTGAGGTCATCGGAGGCCAGGCCGATGACGCGGGGGAACTGGACCCAGATGGCGTTGGCCGCAACGGTGCAGAGAGATCCCCACGCATAGCCGCGCCAGTAACGGCGCATATAGGGGAACAACGGTTTGAGGTTGGCGAACAGTGCCACTGTATTGCTCCCGTTACGTGGAGGTGCGGAGAAGGAGCCAGGCGCCGGCGAGTGCGAAGAGCAGGTCGGGCGACCAGGCGGCGAGGAACGCGGGCAGCCAGCTGACGTTGCCCATGTTCTCAAAGAAGCCGGAGATGACGTAATAGACCATGGCGACGCTGATGGCGATCGCGATGCCGGAGAGAGATCCGCGCTTGCCCATGGAGAGCGCGAAAGGAATGGCGAGTACTCCCATGACGAGGGTGATGAGCGGATACGCCAGCTTGTGATTGAGCTGCACGCGCAGCGGGACGGTATTGAAGCCGCTCTGCCGGAGCGAGTGAATGTAGCGCGCCAGTTCGCCGAAGCTCATCTCCGACGACGGGCGCACTTCTCGCGTGAAGTAGGAGGGCGGCTCGTAGACCTCAGGGAAGGTGTTAACGGCAAAGGTCTCATAGCTGGCGATCTCCGGGCCGTGGAAGGTACGCTGCCAGCCGTCTTCAAAAACCCAGGCATGCAGGTTGGGCTGCCATTCGGCGGCAGTGGCGGAGATGCGCCGGGTGAGCATGAAGGTGCCGGGGTCGAATTCAAAGACGCTGATGTTGCCGAAGGTATTGATCTCAGGATCGAAGTATTGGTAGTAGAAGATGGTGCTGGGGTCGCCGTGGCGCTGGTCACCGAACATCCAGATGCGGCCGGGATGCTCGACGGTTTCGGCGGGCTTGCCTTTGATGACGTTGCGCAGAGCTTCCTGGCGGCGATTGGCCTGGGGCAGGTAGAGCTCGTCGAAGGCGAAGAGCAGCACCGAAAGAATGGCGGCGATGACGAGGACCGGCACAGTGATGCGATAGAGGCTGATGCCGGTGGCCTTCATGGCGGTGAGCTCGCTGTTGCGGCTCATGATGCCGAAAACCACGAGGACGCCGATGAGGACGCTGAGCGGGGTGATGAGGTAGATCATGCTGGGCGTGAGGTTGAAGAGGTATTCGCCCACGGTGACCAGGGGAGTGCGGTTTTTGATGATGTCGCTGAGCAGCTCAAAGAAGGTGAAGACCAGCATGAGCATGACAAAGGTGACGAGCACCATGACAAAGGTAAGGAGGAATTCGCGGAGGACGTACTCGTCGAGGATGAGGGGGAAACGTCCGCGATTGGCGCGGCGGCGCGAGGGGAGGCGAATGGCTCCGGTGGCGGCGGCGGATCGATCGGTATGCAGGCGCAGCCAGTTGCCGATGGAGCTGAAGGCGGTGAGAGCGGCTCCTCCGATGGACATTTGACGGAGCAGGATGAGGCCGCAGACCGCGAAAAGGAAGTTGGCTTCCCATACTCCGGCAAAGGCGGGAATTTTGTTTTGGCGGGCGAGGGCGGTGCCGGTGGAAGAGAGGAAGTAGTAGATGAAAACGAGGACGATGGTGAGCACGAAGCCGGCGCTCTTGCCGCCGCGCCGTGAAGAGATGCCGAGCGGCACGCCGACCAGCATGAGGACGAGGCAGGCGGCGGGATAGGCCAGGCGCTTCTGGAACTCGATTTCGTAGAGGATGCCGTTCTTGCCGTGCGTGCGGGCGAGGAGCGCGCGGTTATTCATGGCGAGGATGGGGGTATCGCTCTTGCCGAGATGAATGTCCTCCTGCGCGCCGGTTTCGAGGGGAAGATCGGCGGAGGCAAAGGTGGAGACGGTGACGTCGTTAGGCTGGTCGGCGACGGGGGAATATTCGGTGCCGTCGCGCATGCGCATAGTGATGGACTGATTGCCGCCATTGACGACGGTGGCACGGTCGGCGGTGGTGATCTTGGGAGAGTCGGGATCGGAGACGTCGGCGAGAAAGATCTTGCCCCAGTTGGCGGCGCCCTGTCCGGCGCGCACGTCCTGCACATACATGACGTAGTTTTTGAAGTCCTCGTAGAAGACGCGGGGCTGGACTTCGTAGGAGGCCTGGGCGCTGGCCAGTGAGTTCTCCTGGCGGAGCATGGCAGCGGTGGCTTTGGGCGCAAAGTACATGGTGTTGGCCAGGCTGAGCACCCACGCAGCGACGGAGACCATGCCAACGACGCGAACAAAGCTCCAGACGCCGATGCCGGAGGCGCGCATGGCGGTGATTTCGCTGTCGGCGGCAAGACGGCTGAGGCCGAGGAGGATGCCGACGAGCACCGCCATGGGGATGGTGACGGTGAACATGTCCGGCAGCATGAAGAGAACGATTTTGAGGACAGAGCCGAGCGAGGCGCTGTTGCGGACGATGAGCTCGAGGAGGCTGGGAAGGTAGCGGATGAAGAGAACGAAGGTGAAGATCGCGCCGCCGATGAAGGCGTGCGACGACACTTCTTTCAGGATGTAACGGGTGAGGATCCGCACAATTGAGCTTCCACACCCAGTTTATCGCGGAGTAAAACCGCGGAGGCGGAGGCTGTTGGCGAGAACGCTAACAGAGCTGAGAGCCATGGCGGCGCTGGCAATGGCGGGGCTGAGCAAAATTCCGAAGGCGGGATAGAGGACGCCGGCGGCGATGGGGATGCCGACGACGTTATAGCCAAAGGCCCAAACGAGGTTTTGGCGCATGGTGCGGAGGGCGCGGCGGGCGAGCAGGACGGCGTCGAGGACCTGGCTGGGATCGCCGTGGAGGAGGATGGCGTCGCCAGCTTCGCGGGCGAGGTCGGCGCCGGTGCCTATGGCCAGACCGGCGTCGGCCTGGGAAATGGCAGCGGCGTCGTTGATGCCGTCGCCGGCCATACCGACGATGCGGCCTTGTTGCTGGAGCTCGCGAATTTTGGCCAGCTTCCGATCGGGGAGCAGGCCGGCCCAGACTTCATCGATTCCGGCGGCGTTGGCGATGGCATCGGCGGTTGAGGGCGTGTCTCCGGTGAGCATGGCGGTGCGGAAGCCGAGCTTGCGGAGGGCGGCGATGGCTGCAGGGGCAGAGGGGCGGAGCGTGTCGCGAGCTTCGATGACTCCCGCGAGAGAATTGTCGCGGGCGACGTACATCAGGGTGGTTCCGGCAGCGAATCCGGATGCGGCGGGGATGGGGACGCCGATTTCCTGCATGAGGGCGGCATTGCCAGCGGCGGCGCGCACACCATTTACGAGGCCCACGATGCCTTTGCCGGGAATTGCGCGGGCGTCTTCCGCGGGTGGCGGGGTGAGGTTGCGCTGGGCAGATGCATCGAGGATGGCGCGGGCGAGGGGATGCTCCGAGCGCTGTTCAAGGGCGGCAGCGAGGGTGAGGATTTCGTCTTCGGTGACGTTGATCGCGTGGATTGCTGTGACGGCGGGCTTGCCTTCGGTGAGGGTGCCGGTCTTGTCGAATACGAGAGTGTCGATGCGGGCGAGGCGTTCGAGGCTTTCGCCGCCTTTGAAGAGGACGCCGAGTTGCGCGCCGCGTCCAATGGCGACGGTGAGGGCAGCGGGAACGGCGAGGCCCATGGCGCAGGGACAGGCGATGACGAGGACTGCGATTGAGACGGCAAAGGCGCGGGGCAGACTGCCGGCAGTCAGGCCGCCTCCGGCGAAGATCCAGATGAGGAACGTGGCCATAGCGAGGCCGAGCACGACGGGAACAAAGACGGCGCTGACGCGATCGGCGAGCTGCTGCATGGGAGCGCGAGACGACTGCGCTTCTTCGACGAGGCGCATCATCTGGCCGAGGACGCTGTCGGCTCCGATCGAGGTGGCGCGGTATTCGAGGGCTCCGTCGAAGTTGAGCGAGCCGCCGATGACGCGGTCGCCGGGCTTGCGGGAAACGGGGAGGGATTCGCCGGTGATGAGGGATTCGTCGATTGAAGTTTCACCCGAGAGGATGAGGCCGTCCACGGGGACGCGCTCGCCGGGGCGCAGGACGACGATGTCGCCGGGAAGGACCTGGGCGAGAGGAATTTCGATTTGCAGGCCATCGCGCAGAACATGCGCGGAGTGGGGCTGCAATTTCATGAACTCGTGGAGGGCATCGAGGGTGCGGCGCTTGGCGCGCGCGTCGAGCCAGCGGCCAAGCAGCAGAAAGCCGAGGATGAGGAGGACAGCGTCGTAGTAGACGTCGGGCTTGAGGCCGTAGCGGGTAAACAGCGATGGCGCGAGCGTGGCGGTGACAGACCAGGCTAAGGCAGCGCCGGTGCCGAGCGCGACGAGGGTGTTCATGTTCGTGGAGCGATGGATGGCGGCGCTCCAGGCAGCGCGGTAGATGATGCCGCCGCCCCAGATCATGCCGGCGAGGGTGACGGCGAGCATGACGTATTCGAGCGCGAATGGAGAGATGCGGAAGAGAATGGGCGCAGCAGGGGCAAACCACTGGTACGCGTTCATGAGCAGCAGTACGAAGAGGCCGGCGGCGAGAGTGAAGAGGGCTTTGGCGCGGAGCGGGCCCTCGTCGGCAGCGGTGTCGGTGGCGCCGGGTTCGGCGGGAAGAGCGGCGTCGTAACCGGATTCGCGCACGGAGGCGATGAGGTCCTGGGGCTGAGCGAGGGCGGGATCGAAGGTGACGCGCGCGGAATTCGTGAGCAGGTTGACCTGGGCCTCGCGAACACCGGCGGTGGCACGCAGCGCGTGTTCGACGTGGGACTGGCAGGCGGCGCAGGTCATTCCGGAGACAGGCAGGGTTACGGTGCGGACGTCTTGTGGAGACGGGCGGCCGGTTTTGGCTGCCGTATCTTCGGGTTTCGCTGCTGCGGTAGTGGGCATTGGGGCTCGGTTGTTGTTGAGAACTTATATTCGACTGGAACTCATCTCAGAAACCCTGCGGTGACCAGGAAGAGCACCCCTCAGGGGTTAAAGCCCGCAGATTTTTTGGCGTTTGCGGCACGGCTGAAGCCGTGCCCCTTCAAAGCCTGTTTCCAAACTCATTTCTCGGGTCACTCATTTCCAGGCTCACTTACTTCTCGGCTCACTTATTTCTCGATGAGGGCGGGATAACCGGCTTTTTCGACAGCGCTCAGTAATGCGCTTTCGGGCACGTCTTCGCGGGCCTGAACGCGGGCAGCGCCGACGCGGACCTCGCCGACCTCAACGCCTGTGACCTTTTCGAGAGCCTGCGATACGCGGCGCACGCAGGATCCGCAATGCATGTTTTCGATTCGAAGCGTTACTTCTCTCATTCTTTCTCCCTCTTAGAAGATGCAGCAGAACGGCCCTGGATGCGGCAGGTTGGTCATGTCCATCTCACGATCTACTCCGGATTCGGTAAAAAGCGGTAGCCGATACCGCGCACGGTCTCAAGATGTTTGGGCATGGCGGGATCGTCTTCGATATAGCGGCGGAGGCGGACGATGAAGTTGTCGATGGCGCGGGTGTCGGTGTCTTCGCGCACGTGCCACACCTGTTCGAGCAACTCTTTGCGCGAGACGATGCGTTCGCGGTTGCGGACGAGGTAACGCAGGAGGTCGGCTTCCATGAGGGTGAGGCGGATCATTCGATCGGGTGCGTGAAGCTCGAGGGCGTCGAAGTCGATGCGGCGGCCGGAAAAGGTGAACTCGTCGAGATTGTCGGCGGACGGTTCGATCTGCGCCAGTTGGCGGGGCCAGCTCATGCGGCGGAGCAGCGCGTTGAGGCGTGCGAGCAGGACATTGAGGTCGAAGGGTTTGGTGAGGTAATCGTCGGCGCCGGCGGCGAAGCCACTGACGATATCTTCGGCTCGGCCGCGGGCGGTGAGCATGAGGACGGGGACGTAATTGCCCTGTTCGCGGAGGGCAGCGGCGACTTCAAATCCGTTTTTGCCAGGCAGCATGACATCGAGAACCACGGCGTCGAAGGGGCGAGAGAGCAAGGTATCGAGGGCGGCGTCGCCATCGGCTTCCACGCTGACCTCATGCCCTTCGGCCTGCAGGTTAAAGAGAAGGCCCTGCGCGAGGTTCACTTCATCTTCGACGACAAGAACGCGGGCCATGTTTCACTCCTGCTCGAGAATCGGGGTGAGAATGCGGGGTAGCTCCAGGCTGACGGTAGCGCCATGGCCTTCGCCGGCGCTTTCGGCGGTGGCATCGCCGCCGTGCTGGCGGGCGATGGTGCGCACGAGATAGAGGCCGAGGCCAGTGCCTTTGGTACGGAGCACGTTGCGATTGGGGACGCGATAAAAGCGGAGAAAAATCCGCTTGAGATGGGCAGCGGGGATGCCGATGCCCTGGTCCGTCACGCTGATGCGCACCCAGGCGTCGTGTTTGACTTCGAGGACGACCTTTACGCTGGCGCTTTCAGGCGAGTACTTGACGGCGTTGCCGAGGATGTTGAGCAGGGCGGTGTGGAGCTCGTCGGGATCGCCGCGGACAAACATGGGCAGGGCGGCGAGGGAGGTGTCGTCGACGCTGAGGGTGATGGCGCTTTCTTCGAGGTGGTTCCGGGCGCGGGTGAGACGGACGCAATCTTCGGCGAGGGCACGCATGTCGACAGGCACGCGGATATTGGAGCGGGAGCGGAGTCCGATTTCGCCGGCCTTGAGCACCTGCTCGACGGTGGCCATGAGGCGATCGCTGTCGGCGAGCATGCGGGCGTAGAAGTCGCGGCGCTGGGTTTCGTCGAGCTGACGGCGCTGCAGAGTTTCGAGATAGAGATGGATGGAAGCGACGGGAGTTTTGAGCTCGTGGGTGACGGCGCTTAGAAAGGCGTCGTGACGCTCGTTGCGGCGGACTTCGCGTACGAGGAAGATGGTGTTGAGCGCGACGCCTGCGATGAGGAGCGCGAAGAAGGGGATGCCGAGAGCGAGGGGAACAATGCGACGCCAGTTGAGGAGGATCCAGCTAACGTTGAGCGCGACGGCAACGCCGGTGAGACACACGCCGAGCAGAATGAACAGGAACATGTTCCGTCTTCGTCCGGTTAGGCGCATGGGATGAACGGTAAAGCGCCCGCCACGGTGATCCGGGCGGGCGCTTTTATCTTCGCAGGTTGGAGGAGAGCTAAGCCAATTGGATTATGCGACTCCGGCGGGGCGGGGATTTTGGGGGTCGTAACTCGCGATTTTGATTTCGCGGGCGAGGCCGACCTTTTTGAGGAGCCAGATGCTGTAGTAGTTGATGTCGACTTCATACCACTTGAGGCCGTGGCGGGCGGAGACGGGATGGGCGTGGTGGTTGTTGTGCCAGCCTTCGCCGCCGGAGAGCAGGGCGACCCACCAGAGGTTGCGGGAGTCGTCGCGGGTTTGGAAGCGGCGCGAGCCCCACATGTGGGTAGCGGAGTTGACGAGCCAGGTGGCGTGCAGGCCGAGGGTGGTGCGCAGGAAGATGCCCCAGAAGAGGCCCGGCCAGCCGGCAATGGCGTAGCAGACGAGGCCGGCGACCACAAGCGGAACCCAGTGGTACTTGCTGAGCCAGACGTAGAAGCGGTCGCGGGTGAGATCGGGGACGTAGCGGGCGAGGGCGTCGGTTTGACCGCCGAGGGAATCGCCGCTGAGGATCCAGCCGACGTGGGCCCACCAACCGCCCTCGTGCGGGCTGTGCGGATCGCCTTCCTGATCGGAGAGCTGATGGTGCACGCGGTGGAGCGATACCCAGAAGATGGGACCGCCCTCAAGGGCGAGCGTGGCGCAGACGGTCATGACGTACTCAAGCCACTTGGGGACGCGGTAGCCGCGATGCGTAAGCAGGCGGTGGTAGCACATGCCGATACCGACGTTGTTGGCGAGGTACCAGAGGACGACGGTGCAGGCCAGAGCCTTCCACGAAAACATGAAGAGGGCTGCGACGGCTCCTACATGGAAGAGGGACATGAAGACGACGGTGATCCAGCTCAGCTTGCCGCCCTGGGCTTTGCGGCCCAACTGGGGCATGGCGGGCGTCAGAGGGGAAATCGGTCGGGCAGAAGAGGCCGGGGAGACAACGGGGACTTCCAACAAATCAGTGGCCATAGGAGACATCGCTTCCGGGAGAAAAGAATTGACGCACGTCAAACAGCGCCGCAGGTTCCACGCTACCAGCCCGCACCGGCCCCTGGATGTAACACTTTTGTAAGCCGGAGGACCACAGTAACCTGATGACTGCCAAGCACCTGCGGTTTACCCACAGTTCACCGGCACCGGAGATAATTCCTGTCATGAGACCTCATCCCCGCTTAGTTGTACTCGTATGCTTTAGCGCATCCTTGTGTATCGGACAGAACATTCCTCTGCCGAGCAGCAAGCAGATCATGACGCCCGTGCCGGGGTCGCCGCAGCGGCTGAACAGCCTGCCGATGACGGCTGCCTGGTCACCGGACCACCGGTACCTGGCGCTGGTGAACGCGGGCTATGGGACGGTTGAGTCTGATTACGAGCAGTCGGTGGCGATTCTGGACACAACGACGGGGAAGCTGACGGACTATCCGATTCCTCTGACAGAAATGTCGCAGCCGCAGACACTTTATTCCGGAATTGCGTTTTCGGGGGATGGGTCGCGTCTGTATCTGAGCTTTGATTCGATTAGCGAGCCGAACGGCAAAAGTCTGGAAGACAAAGCGCCGGAAGGCGGAGGACCGGCAAGCGCTAAACCCGACGGAACGGGGAATGCTGTGGGGGTTTACCGATTCACGGGAGACGGTTTGGTGGAGGAGCGGTTGATCCCTATCCCGCTGCGCGAGCTGGATGCGGGCCGGACGCAGCATCACGGGACGATGGATTTGCCGATGAGCGAGGCGATTCCTGCGCCGGTTGGGTTGGCTGTGGTGAAGGGCGAACAGGAAAAGCTGCTGGTGGCGGATGAGTATTCCGATGACGTGCTGCTGGTGGATGCAGCGACGGGGAAGCTGGAGACTCGGTTCGATCTGGCGGTGGGGCCGACGATTCCTTCGACGTATCCGATTGCGGTGGTGGCGAGCCGGGACGGGCGGCGGGCGTGGGTGGCGCTGTGGAATGGGTCAGCGGTAGCGGAGCTGGATCTGCGCACAGGGAAAGTGGTGCAGCGGCTGCCGCTGTTGCCGCCGGTGCGTAATGTCGATCCGAGTTCGCACCCGATGGCGATGACGCTGGATGCGGATGAGACGACGCTGTACATTGCGCTGGCGAATCGGGATGCTGTTGCGGCGGTGCAGGTGAACGGAAAGCGGATGCGAGTGGCGCGGATGTTCGACACGCGGCTCCCGGGGCAGACGTTTTTTGGGGCGATGCCGGATGGGGTTGCGGTGTCGGATGACGGGAACACGTTGTATGCGGCGAATTCGGGATCGGACGCAGTGGCGGTGATTAATTTGCGCGCAAGGCCAGAGGCTGGAGGGCGGACGCATGCGGACGGATTTATTCCGACAGAGTGGTATCCGACGGCGGTTGCGGTGAAGGGCAATCAGCTGTACGTAGCGACGGGCAAGGGCGAAGGAACGGGGCCGAATGTGGCACCGCAACCGAAGCCGGCGCATGTGTTCCCCAATGAGTCGAAGCGGCTGGATCGGCCGCATACCTATATTGGGACGATGCTGCATGGGTCGCTGGCGACGATCGATATGGAACAGGCGCGCGCGAATCTGGCGGCGCTGACGGAGGAGACGCTCAAGAGCAATTTGATGAACGCGGCTCAGAAGCAAATTGCGTTCCAGAGCGGCGGCGAGCCGATCAAGCACGTGATTTACATCATCAAGGAAAACCGCAGCTACGATCAGGTGTTCGGCGACCTGGGAGTTGGCGATGGCGATGGAGCGCTGACGATGTATGGCGAAGAGATCACGCCGAATCTGCATGCGCTGGCGCGGCAGTTTGGAGTGCTGGATAACTTCTACGATTCAGGCGAAGTATCGGGCGATGGGCATGTGTGGTCAACGGCCGCGATTACGAGCGACTACACCGAGCGGACGTGGCAACAGGGCTATCGCGGTCACGAACGGCCGTACGACTTTGAGGGCGTGACCGAAGGCGGCTATCCGCTGCTGGAGCATATTGCGGACGTCAATGAGCCGGACAGTGGATACCTGTGGACGGATTTGGCGCGGCATGGGAAATCGCTGTATCACTTCGGCGAATACATTTCGACGATTTTCTGCGATGAGTCGGGCGATGTGCCCAAGTCGGCATTGCCGAGCGAAGCGGGAACGCCGGAAGGGCACCACGCGTGTCCTCATCCGTTCATCCAGAAGGGCGATGCGGTTCCGGAGAATTATGGGGGCGGAACGAGCCCGTATCCGTGGGCGATTCCGCTGATTTACAGGAACACCGCGACGAAGCCGGAGCTGGCGGGGCATTTCGATCCGGAGTATCCGGATTTCAATTTGAGTTTTCCGGATCAGCTGCGGGTGAATGAGTTTCTGACGCACTTCGACAAATGGGTTGCGGATCTGAAGGCGGGGCACGACACGATGCCGGCATTTGTGATGCTGCGGCTGCCCAACGATCACACGGCGGGAACGCGGCCGGGATCGCCGACGCCGCGCGCTTCTGTGGCGGACAACGATTTGGCGGTTGGCCGCGCGGTGGATGCGGTGTCGCACAGCGGGTATTGGGATTCGACGGCGTTTTTTGTTCTGGAAGATGACGCGCAGGATGGCGCGGACCACGTGGATGCGCATCGATCGATTTCGCTGGTGGTGAGCAAGTACGCGAAGCGCCAGGCTGAACCAGTGGTGGATCACACGTTCTATACGACAGTGAGCACGGTGCACACGATGCTGACGCTGCTGGGCGTTCCTCCTATGAACAACAACGACGCGTTTGCGCCGCTGATGTCGCCTGAGTTTGGCGGGGCTGGCGATCAGCCGGCGTTCACGGCGGATTACCGGAACCGGAACAACGGGCTGATCTACACGGCGAACGTGGCGAAGGCGGTGGGTGCGAAGGAATCGAGCAAGATGGACTTTACGCATGAGGATCGCGCGCCGGTGCGGGAGCTGAATGTGATTCTGTGGAAGGATGCGATGGGGGATAGGCCGGTGCCTCCGCAGTTGCTGCGGCCGGCGGCGAAAGAGAAGGATGATGATGACGATTAAGGGTGTGCCCCCCACCCCCCTGCCTTGCTAATTTCCCGGTGACTTGTTTTCAGCGGGTTAGCGACTGATGGCGACTTCGACAACAGATAAGTGACGGAGGCGAAGTCAGTTGCGATGCGGCCGCGATTGAGTCATGCAGGGCCGTGGGTGAGTCATCTGAGGTCCCGCATGAGCCAGATGACTCAGAGTGCGGCTTTTACGTCGAGGCCGTCGTTGATGCATCAACGGCCGTGATGGACCGGGACGCCCGTGCGGTTGATGGCTGCACGGCCGTGGTTGATTCATCGGCAGTCCCTGCTGTGGCTGTCGGTTGAAACGTCTGGAAGCTCGAAGAACGGACGTGCGCGGGATTGGAGAGCGCGCACGGGGTCCTGGGACCCTGATGGAGACAAAGCAAAGAAAAAGGACTCGCGGGTAGCGAGTCCTCCTGGTTCAGGTTGCTGATCCAGTTTGGCGGGGTGCGGAGCGCAGGGCAAGAAGAATCGGCGCGGCGGGGAAACTTCGGTCATGTGAGCGGGAAGAGGCCGGTTTGCAATGCGAGACTTCCGGGTTGCCGGTTACACACCCTTGAGGGAGTAAGAACCGAT
>DATHQV010000095.1:0-27168 GCA_035482355.1 Acidobacteriaceae bacterium
TCCACATGCCCGTCTCCACCACCCACGTCCTCTCCTCGGGCGTTGCCGGCACCATGCTCGCCAACGGCAGCGGACTCCAAATGTCCACCATCCGCAACATCGCCCTCGCCTGGGTATTCACTCTCCCCGTCGCCGCCGTCCTCGCCGGTAGCCTTTTCTGGGTCATGCGCCAGTTCGTCTAACCGCAATAAGCACAACCGCAACAACGGCACTTTCTGTACTATCGAGAAAGTGCCGTTTTCGTTGGGCATGCGTCATCGGGAAACCCGCGACGCAGACCGATGTGAAACCTTTTGACTCGTGAGGCTTCCTCGACCTCCGGCTTGTCCGGAGAAAGGCCGATGCGTGCCATGCAGCGTCTCAAGGGTTTGTATCAGGGCACGACTTCAGTCGTGCCGCTAGCGACTCAAAATTGTCGGGGCTTTAGCCCCTGCGGGTCGTATTTCGGTCGGCGTAAGGGAACTCGATCAGGCACAAGCTAAAACACGGGCACCAGGATTTCTAACCCATCGATGAGTCTCAAAGCACGCATTGAAGCCGTTATTTACGCTGCCGAAGAGCCGGTCACGCTCCAGCAGCTAGCCGCCCTCTTCCGCGACGAAGCCCTCCTCAGCCGCGCCGAGCGCACCAGGCCCCAGGCCGATCCCGAAGCGCCCTCCGAAGACTCCGCCGCCGACGAAGGATCATTCCTCGACGACCTCGACTCCGCCCCCGAGGCAGCCTCGCCTGCGCCACTTCCGCCAGCCACCGAAACCCTCGAGCCGGAAATCCCCGCTATGGCCTCGACCAGCGCTGAATCGGCGACCACCGCCGATTCATCCGATCCCGCGGAAACCGAGCCACCGTCACAGGACGATGAAAAACGCGCAGCCCGCCAGCGCGACCGCGAAATCCGCGACGAACTCCGCTCCATCGTTGACGAGCTCATCGCCGATTACAACGGCGCCGACCGCGGTCTCGAAATTCGCGAAGTCGCAGGGGGCTTCCGCCTCGCCACCCGCGCCGAATACCACGACGCCGTCCGCTCCTTCATCAAGAGCCTCAAGCCTCCCATGAAGCTCTCCCTCCAGGCTCTCGAAACGCTTGCCGTCATCGCCTACAAACAGCCCGTCACCGCCCCCGAAATCAGCGAAATCCGCGGCGTCGACTCCGGCGGCGTCCTCGGCTCTCTCATCGCCCGCAAGCTCATCAACACTGCCGGCCGCAAACAGGTCATCGGCCGCCCCATCCTCTACAAAACCACCAGAGAATTCCTCCTCCGCTTCGGCCTTAAAGACGTAAACGAGCTACCCTCCATCGAAGAATTCGAAAAAATGGCCACCGAGCTAGCCGAGTCCGAAGAGGACGCCGCAGCCATCGCTCCTTCTGAAACCGAACTGCCCTTCGCCCAAAACGAAATCGCGGAAATGGAAGAAGACGCCGAGAGCAACGCCGAAGGCGATCCGCCGCGCGCAGAGGACCCGACACACCATCCCGAGCCTACGGTCCTGGAGCCGAGGGCCGAAGGCGACCCGCCGTCCGCGCAGGACCCCACCACCGAAAACGACGCCGCCTCAAATCTGGACTGATCGGGGCCTAACGAATCCGGGTGCCCCATGTCCCTGGTTTCGGGGACATGGGTTGCAGGGTGCCCTAACCCTTCCTGACCGAACTTGAAGCCAGCCGCCCGGTTTTGGCAGACATGGGTCTCGCGCCGTCAGGCGCAGCGCAGATTAGCCCCACGCTTCAGCGTGGGGTTGGAAGCGCACAACAGATCCGAGTCCCGGAGGGACGACGCTGGCTGTTACCGCGGGTGCCCCATAACCTGGTCTGAGCGATGCCGAAGGTTCTGCTCGGTTTTGGCAGATGGGTGACGCCCGCGAAGCGCCCGCCTTTGCCTCTCCTGAACGCTGACCGCTGAACGCCGCACCCTGTTCACCGTTATCATCGTTATAGACATGACCAACGACCCCGAACGCGCGGCCTCCAATCCCAACCAACAGCGCTTGCAAAAAATCATCGCCGCCGCCGGCATCGCCTCGCGCCGCAAAGCCGAAGAACTCATCACCGGCGGACGCGTCCAGGTCAACGGCCAAATCGTAACCGCGTTAGGCACAAAAGCCGATCCCACCACCGACCATATCCGCGTCGACGGCAAGCTTCTCCAGGGTCCCGAGCGCCCCCGCTACTTCGTCGTCAACAAGCCCAAAGGCTACGTCACCACCGCCTCCGACCCCGAAGGCCGCCCCACCGTTATGGCCCTCATCAAGGGCGGCGAGCGAGTCTTCCCCGTCGGCCGCCTCGACTACTCCAGCGAAGGCCTTCTCCTCATGACCAACGACGGCGACCTCGCCAATTCCCTCACCCGTGCCGCCGCCCGCATTGAGAAAACCTACCTCGTCAAAGTCAGCGGCAAGCCCACCGACTCCGCCATCAACCAGCTCCGCCACGGCGTCATGATCGATCGCGACACCCAGATCAAGCCGCGCCTCGGCAAAGACGGTGCGCTCCCCGACAAGCCCATCCGCCGCAGCGATGCCCGCGTTATGACCGCCCCCGCCCGCATCCGCCTCATCCGCGACGTCGACAATCCGTGGTACGAAATGGTCCTCATCGAGGGCCGCAATCGCGAAATTCGCAAAATGTTTGAAGAAGTCGGCTACCACGTCGAGAAGATTCGCCGCGTCGGCTACGGCCCGCTCATCCTCGACCTCGAGCCAGGCCGCCACCGCGAGCTCACTCTCGAAGAAGTTGCACAGCTCCGCCGCGCCGCCGCCGGCAGAATCGAAAAACCTGCCCGCAAAATGCCGCGTCCCGGCCGCAGCCGCCCGGTGCGCGCCACCGACCGCGTCAAAGCTCCCCGCTCCCCCCACGGCAAACCCCGCACCGCCGCCAAACGCACCCCGACCCGGCGCAGCAAGTAATTATCCAAAAATCACAGTATCCGCAAATCCCATTGGGCTCAGCACCCTGTACCCTTCCGTGTCATCTAAACTGACCATAAGAGGTCCCCCATGGCCAAAGCCACATTCGCCGCAGGTTGTTTCTGGGGTGTCGAAGCCCGATTCCAGCAGCTTCCCGGCGTCACCGCTACCGCCGTCGGCTACGAAGGCGGCCAGCTTGACAAGCCCACCTATCACGACGTCTGCACCGACCAGACCGGCCACGCCGAAGCCGTCGAAATCGACTACGACCCCGCGCAAATCGGCTACACCCAGCTCCTCGACGCCTTCTTCTCGCTCCACGACCCCACCCAGCTCAACCGCCAGGGGCCGGACTGGGGCAGCCAATACCGCAGCGCCATCTTCTTCCACTCTCCCGAGCAGGAAGAAGAAGCGAAGCAATTCATTGAACGCCTCACCGCCGAGAAGCGCTTCGCGAAACCGATTGTGACCCAGATCGTCCCCACGCAAACCTTCTGGCGCGCCGAAGAATACCACCAAAAATATTTAGAAAAACGCGGCGCCTTAAGCTGCCACATCTAAATCCACCCGCGCCAATCTGAACATCCCTGGGTGCCCCATGTCCCTGGTGTTGGGGACATGGGTTCCGGAGTTCGGAACAAATACGGGTGCCGCATATCTCGCCGCTTTTGCGAGATGTGGGACTCGCGCGAAGCGCCCGCTTTTTTACACCCTACCCCCTACACCCTATCCCCTGTCTTTCTACACGCCACCCGCTACCCGCTCCCGCTTCACAAACACCCCCACCGTCACCCCAATACAAAACAACAACGCCAACACCCCGCTCACGCGCGACGCCACCGACATCGCCGCCGCTGAATGAGGCACCCGCGTCAACGGCAGCACCACAAAATTCATCACCACATAAACCATCGCTCCATACGCCAGCCCGCAAACCACCGGCCGCCGAATCAGCATCGCCATTCGTCCGCTCGCAACGTAATAGATCGCCGTCCATGTCAACGCAATCGCGTAGTGGATCGCCACGCCGAGCGCCACCGACGCCATCCCCGCATGAAACGCCCACCGCCCCGTCAGCCCGCTCGCAATGTATTGAAAGATCCTCACCGGCGTGATGTGCCGAAACGCATTGAAGATCAGGTTCTCCCCAATATCCAGCGTCCCCGCAATCAGCCCCACCCGCAGCACCGCTCGAACGCCCCGCGCCAATCCCATCGCCCGATTCTAGCGACGCAAACCGACCCCAACCATAGCCAATAAGAAGGCCGCGCGAGCATCCCGCGCGGCCACCATCTTTCTACACCCTACCCCCTACACCCTATTCCCTACTTCTCGGCTCCCGGCGCATCGTCATTGAACTTCGGGATGCCAAGCTTTCCGCGCAGGTGCAGAATGTCCAGCGGGCTCACGATTCCATCCACATACACCAGGTGGATGTTCTTCGCATTCGCCACCAGCACGATCGCGCCATCCACATTCTCCCCGCCGGTGTGGATCCACACATCGGTATTCGTCAGGTCGTGCGGCGCCGCATCCGCCGTGGGAGCGGCTGCCGGCTTCGCCTGAGGATGATGCGTGATCACATGCTCCCACCCCAGCGCGCTCACCTGCGCCCTCACCGCCTCCAGCGCCGCCGGATCGTACTGCCCCGGCGCCGCATAGCGGTAGGTGTGCACCGTCACAGACTTCAGCTTGGCGGCAATCGGCTTCTCATCATCCGGAAGCGACTGCGCCATCGCATGAATCATCGACTGATTGAACATGATGTCGGTGTGAAAGATGGCATTGGAGCCCAGAGTGCTCATGCCCTCCGGCACCCATGCGGAATTTTGAGCGAAAGCGCCAGGCAGGCCCAGCGCCAGGACAGCGACCAACACAGCAAGACGGCGATGCGACATACAGTTTCAGACGCGAATCGCGAAAAAAAGTGGCGCTCCGGAAATGTGCTTTGCCACCGGCCACCAGAGACCCGCCGTCAGCTTTTCTACCCCCTGCACCCTACCCCTGCCTCTAAACCCACTCCCCTGCACGCAGCACCGGCTCCGCCGTCCCATCCGCCGTAATCCCATCCACATCCATCTTTCCCGATCCAATCATCCAGTCCACGTGGATCAAACTGTCGTTCGCGCCCTTCGCCGCCAACTGCTCCGGCGTCAGCTTGTCCCCATCCTTCAAACAAGTCGAGTACGCCTGCCCCAGCGCAATGTGGCACGCCGCATTCTCATCGAACAGAGTGTTCAAAAACAACAGCCCGCTCGCTGAAATCGGCGACGAATTCGGCACCAGCGACACTTCACCCAGCCGCCGCGCTCCCTCATCCGTCTCAATCATCCGCTGCAGCACAATCTCGCCCTTCGCCGCATGCGCTTCCACAATCTTCCCGCCATCAAACCGCACCGCAATGTCCTCAATCATGGTTCCCTGATGCGACAGCGGCTTCGTGCTCCGCACCGTTCCGTCCACGCGATCCTTGTGTGGCGTCGTAAACACTTCTTCCGTCGGCATATTCGGAATGCAATAGTTCCCATTCCCCGCCGTCGTCCCGCCGCCGAGCCACAAATGATCGTCGGCCAGCCCCACCTTCAAATCCGTTCCCGGACCCTTAAAGTGCAGCGCCGCATAACGCTTCTCGTTCAGCCAGTTTGCGCGCGCATGCAGATGCGCATCGTGCGCTTTCCATGCCGCTACCGGATCCGCCTGGTCCGCCCGGCTCGCCGCAAAAATCGCGTTCCACAACTTCGCCAGCGCCTCGTCCGCCGGCAACTCCGGAAACATCGCTGCCGCCCACACCGGAGTCCCCGCGCTCACAATCGTCCAGTTAATGTCGTGCCGCGTAATCAGCTCCAGCGCCGGCCGGTACGCCTTGGACATCGCGCGATTCGCCCGGCTCACCTTCTCCGGATCCTCTTTCGACAGCAACGATGGATTCGCACTCGTAATCGCCAGGCGCGCCGCGCCATTCCTGTACGCCGCCGCCATCCCCTCATACAGCCAGCTCGCCGCCTTATCGAAACTCGCGTCTGGAGCGTACTTGTACCGCAACAGCGCCGAGGCATCATCGGCGAAAAAAGTGGTAACCAGCGAAGCGCCCGCCTTATACGCGTGCTCGGTAATCTTTCGTGCCAGCGGCAGCGCATCCACTGACGCCGTCATCACCAGTTCCTGTCCCGGCGCCAACCCCAACCCGGACTGCACCGCGACCTGCGCCAGCCGGTCCAGCTTCTCTTCGAAATTCTCAACGCCCGGAGGCGCATCCACCACTGCGGTCATTGTGCTCATCGGTTTCAATTCTCCAATTCCTATTGTCAGCTTGCCCGCCGTGCTATGGCAACGCGCGGAATCCCCTGCAAATCCGCAACAAACTCGACCTCATCCCAATCCTGCAGCAGTCGCGCCACAGCATCCCGCTGCCCCTGCCCCATCTCCAGCAACAACCATCCCTGCGGAACCAGGGCCTGCCACGCCTGCGGAATCAGCCGCTCGTAAACCTCCAGCCCGGTCAGCCCGGCATACAGCGCGCGCTGCGGCTCATACTCCCGCACCTGCGCCTCCAGCACCTCACCCTCCGCCACATAAGGAGGATTCGACACCACAGCAAAAAATCGCTCGCCCCGCACCGCGCTCAGCAAATCCGATGCAAGAAACCGCACCCGCCCCGCCACGCCATGCCGCACCGCCACGCCATGCCGCACCGCATTCTCCCGCGCCACATCCAGGGCCGCCGCGGAAATATCCAGCGCGGTCACCCGCGCCAGCGGCAGCGCATGCGCCAGCGCCACTGCGATCGCCCCGGACCCCGTCCCCACATCCGCAATCTGCATCGCCGCCCCGTGCGGAACGCGCGAAAGCAGTGCCTCCACCAGATGCTCCGTCTCCGGTCGCGGAATCAGCACATCCGGCGTGACGCGCATCGTCAATCCAAAAAATTCCTGCTCGCCCACAATGTATTGCACCGGCTCCTGCCGCGCCCGCCGCGCAATCCACGCCTCATACAGCTCCACCTGGCCGGCCGTCAGCTCCGCATCTGCATGCGTCAAAAGCCACACCCGATCCCGCCCCAACGCACGCAGCAGCAACAACTCCGCATCCCGCCGCCCCACGGACAAATGCGCCAGGCGCGCGCTCGCAGCTTCTAAAAGTTTTGGGATATTTTTCGCAGACATGTCGAACGAACCGGTCACTCCGCCGCCGAACACAACACGCTCAGATCCGTCCACCCAAACGCCACTTCCGGCAGCAGCACTCCGCCAATTTCAATCGACTTCTCGGCGATCGCCTTGCCGCCCAGCGCCTGATAAAAATCGCACGCGGGATTCTCCTTCAGCGCCCACACCAGCAAGCTCCGAAATCCCTGCCCCTCCAGCTCGCTCGCCAGCCGCCGCACCAACTCCCGCCCAGCGCCCTGCCGCTGATGCGTCGCCAGCAAATAGATCGCGCCCAGCTCCGCCTCATACCCATCCACCGGATGCAGCGGCATGCCCCCCGCCGCAAACCCGAACACGCCCGCCTCATCTTCCGCCACCAGAATCGTCGAGTCTGCTTCGGTAATCCGCTCCGTCCAACGCGCCGCGCCATCTTCCATGCGCAGCCCGTCGATATACTCCTGCGGAATGATCCCCGGATACGTCGTCTTCCAGCTCGCCAGATGGACCTCCGCGATCGCCCGCGCATCCCCCAACCTGGCCTCTCGAACATTCATGTCAGATCCCTCGGACGTCCCTACGCCCTACCCCCTACACCCTGTCCTTCCGACTCGCTCTTCAACCGCTCCGCATTAAAGTGCGCGGTCAGCGCATCGACCACCGGCTGCAGCCGCCCTTCCATAATCTCCGCCAGCTGGTGAATCGTCAGCCCAATCCGGTGATCCGTCAGCCGGTTTTGCGGAAAGTTATACGTCCGAATCTTTTCGCTGCGGTCGCCCGTCCCCACCTGCTGCTTGCGTTCCTTCGCCAGCGCTTGCTGCTGCCGATCCATCTCCACCTCATACAAACGTGCGCGAAGAACGCGCATGCCCTTCTCGCGATTCTTAATCTGCGACTTCTCATCCTGGCAGCTCACCACCGTCCCCGTCGGTATATGCGTAATCCGCACCGCAGAGTAGGTCGTGTTCACACTCTGTCCGCCCGGCCCCGACGAGCAAAACGTGTCGATGCGCAAATCTTTCGCCTCAATCTTCACGTCCACTTCCTCGGCCTCAGGCAGCACGGCCACTGTCACCGCGCTGGTGTGGACGCGCCCCTGCGTCTCCGTCGCCGGAACCCGCTGCACACGATGCACGCCGCTCTCGTACTTCATTTGCGAGTACACGCGCGCCCCTTCAATAATCGCGATCACTTCCTTCAGGCCCCCCACCGTCGACTCCGACGCCGACAGCACTTCCACCCGCCAACGATGCTGCTCCGCAAATCGCGAATACATCCGGAACATCTCCGAGGCGAACAACGATGCCTCATCCCCGCCTGTCCCGGCGCGAATTTCCAGTACTACGTTCTTCTCATCGTTCGGATCCTTAGGCAGCAGCAACAGCTTCAACTCTTCTTCAATCGCCGGCCCGCGCGCCTCCAGCAGAGTCAGCTCTTCCACCGCCATCGCGCGAATCTCCGGATCGTCCTCGTTCATCATGGCGCGCGCATCGGCAATGCCGGTCTTGACTTCGGTGTACTCGCGCACCTTCTCCACCAGCGGCGCCATGTCGCGATGCTGCTTCGCAATCTTCTGATATTTCTGCTGGTCGCTCAGCACTCCAGGCTCGGCCAACTGCCGTCCCAGCTCTTCATACCGCGCAGTAATTTGTTCCAAACGATCAAACATAAAATCCTCCCGGCGCGCCGCCGGCTCTATGGCAACTCAAGTTAGTCAGGAAATTGGGACGCAGCAAGGCGATGGCGGCGGGAGCCGCTAGAGAAGAACGCCGATGGGAAAAAGCTGTTGCATCTTTTTCCATGGTACCGCGACTTGGATGCTCCACCATTCGAAAAGCTGCACTTCGGTTGATTCAGCAGCTTCCTCCCGGCGCCCTTGCACATCAAATCCCCCTGATCGCGTAGTCCGCTTCCGCCTCTGTACCCTGCACCCTGTACGCTGTACCCTGTCTCGTGCCTTTGTTCGCTCAATTCGCCGAGCTCAACGACGCCCTCGCCTCCACCACCAAAAAGCTCGAAAAACGCGCCCTCATCTCCGACTACCTCCAGGCCCTCCCGATCATCGATGCCGGACGCGCCGCCCTCTGGCTCTCCGGCGCTCCCTTCGCGGAAATCGATCGCAGGGTCCTCAACATCGGCGGCTCTCTGCTCTCCAAAGCCATCGCCCAACTAGCCGCCACCAATCCCGCTGCCCTCAGCGCCGCCTACCGCCGCTACGGCGACATCGGAGCGGCCGCCGCCGACCTTCTCTACGGCCACGCGCCCGACCAGCCCACCCTCACCCTCGCCGACGTCGAATCCGCCTTCACCGCCCTCGCTGAAGCCCGCGGCCCCGCCCCCAAACTTCGTCTTCTCCTCGACCTCCTCGCCTGCGCCACTCCCGGCGAAGCCAAATACCTCATCAAACTCGCCACCGGAGACATGCGCACAGGCGTCAAACAATCCCTCGTCGAAGAAGCCATCGGCGAAGCCTGGCCCCAGCCCGCTGACTCAACTCACAGCGATTCTCAGTCCAAAACTGTGCCCGCGGCAGCGCGAAAGGCGAGCATGTTACTCGGAGACCTCCGTCAGGTAGTCGCCCTCGCCGCCGCCGGCCAGCTCGACCAGGCCCGCATGAACCTCTTCCACCCGCTCGGCTTCATGCTCGCCAGCCCCGTCGCCTCCACCGACGAAGCCATAGCCCGTTTCACCGAAGAAATCCTCGCGGAAAAAGCAAATGCCATCCTGAGCGAAGACCGCGCAGCAATCGCAGTCGAAGGATCTGCGGTTTCTTCCCCTACAACGGAATTGTCATCCCGACCGGAGGTCGCGCCAGCGACCGTAGCGGAGGGACCTGCTGTTATGCCTGTCTCTCCAGCCGCCGCCCTCCGCGCCGCGCAGGACGGGGTCCCCAGCGCGCCCGCGGTTGGCGTGATGGGGTGTCAACTCGAAGACAAATACGACGGCATCCGCGCCCAACTCCACCTCGCCCCTAACCACTCCCCCGCCCTCTACTCCCGCAATCGCGAAGATCTCTCCGTATCCTTCCCTGAACTCACCGAGTCCTTCGCCAACATCACCGAATCCGCCATTCTCGACGGCGAAATCCTCGCGTGGAACCCTGCAACTAACCGCGCGCTCCCCTTCTCCGCCCTCCAGCAGCGCCTCGGCCGCAAACGCGTGCCCGTTGCCCTCCGCCGCGAAGTCCCCACCGTCCTCATCGTCTTCGACATCCTCTATCGAGACGGCTCAACGGGTCAGCCCCAGCTCCTCCTCGAACAGCCCCTCGCCGAACGCCGCCGCCACCTCGAAGACTTCGCCGCCCGCTGGTCCCCCGCCACCGCCAACACCGCTCCCAATGCCCAGCACAGTCTTTTCGAGACCCCGGCCGAACCAGCCTTCCCCCGCCTCATCCTCGCCAACGCCACGCGCCTCTCGACCGCCGCTCAACTCGACCAGGCCTACCTCGACGCCCGCACCCGCGGCAACGAAGGCGTCATGATCAAATCCCTCGCCTCGCCCTACCAGCCCGGACGCCGCGGCCTCGCCTGGCTCAAGCTCAAGCGCGAGCTCGCGACCCTCGATGTTGTGGTCACCGGCGTTGAATACGGCAACGGCCGCCGCGCAGCCGTCCTCAGCGACTACACCTTCGCCATCCGCGATGCCGCCGATCCCGGGCAGCCGCTCAAGAACGTCGGCAAAGCCTACTCCGGCCTCACCGACCAGGAAATCGCCGGCCTCACCGCCTTCTTCAAAGCCCACACCCTCGAGGACAACGGCCACTTCCGCACCGTCGAGCCAATCCTCGTTCTCGAAGTCGCCTTCAACAACGTCATGCGCTCCACCCGCCACGCCAGCGGTTTCGCCCTCCGCTTCCCCCGCATCCTGAGAATCCGCACCGACAAGCCCGTCAGCGAAATCGACACGCTCGCCCGCGTCGAAGAAATCTACACCACCCAACCCGACAAACCAGTGGATGAGTCATCGTGATCGCAGAATTTGCGAAATGTGGGAAGCGCGATGCGTCCGCTTTTGCTTTTTCTACACCATACCCCCTACGCCCTATACCCTCGCCATTGCACCCTGTACCCTGATCCTGAATCCAACAAAAAGAGGAGAACCCCATGCCCACATCCGTCGAATCCCCCAACGCCGGGGTCCCCAGCGAACCAGTTCGCTGGGGTGGAAAGGCCTCCGCCGCCGGAACCCTGAACCTCGGTGATCTCACCGTCAACCGCCTCGGCTACGGCGCCATGCGCATCACCGGCAAAGGCATCTGGGGACCTCCCGCCAATCACGACGCCTCCATCAAAACCCTTCGCCGCGCCGTGGAACTCGGCGTCAACTTCATCGACACCGCCGACTCCTACGGCCCCAATGTCAGCGAAGAATTGATCGCCGAAGCCCTGCACCCCTACCCCAAAGGCCTCGTCATCGCCACGAAGGGCGGATGGGAACGCGTCGGTCCCGCCCAGTGGGTCCACAACGCCAGCCCCAAACATCTTCGCGAAGCCATCGACGGCAGCCTGAAGCGCCTCAAACTCGATCGCATCGATGTCTATCAGCTCCACGTCCCTGACCCGGCCGTCTCGTTTGACGCCTCCGTGGAAACCCTCGCCGAGGCGCAGCAGCAAGGCAAAATCCGCCACGTCGCCCTCTCCAACGTCACCCTCGAACACCTCGAGCGAGCCCGCAAAATCACCCCCATTGTTTCCGTGCAGAACCGCTACAGCTTCGCCGACCGCGAGTGGGATTACCTCCTCGACCACTGCGAAAAGAACGGCATCGTCTTCATTCCCTGGGCGCCGCTCGGCCAGAACCGCGAAGCCAACGATCTCCTCAACAAGATCGCGAAAGATCTGGACGCCACGCCCCTCCAGGTCGCCCTCGCCTGGCTCCTCCGCCGCTCGCCCGTCGTCCTCCCCATCCCCGGCACCAGCTCGCCCACTCACGTTGAAGAAAACATTGCAGCAGCCGCCCTCAAACTCCCCGACGCCGCCTTCAAACAACTCAGCGCCGTCACCCCACCGCACGCCAGCCTGCGGTAAGGCCGACAACGCGCGTCCTAACGAAATTGTCTTCCTGAGCGAAGTTGGGCACGCACCAGCGTGCCCAACGCAGTCGAAGGACCTGCGGTTCCTCACAACTGGGCGAAGTTGGGATCAGCGGGTGCACTATATCTGCCCGGGGTTGGCAGATGGGTGAAGGCGCGAGAGCGCCCGCCTTTGCTTTTCCTGAACGCTGATCGCAGAACGCTGAACCCTCTCCCGCCGCCCCTCGCCAACCCTCCTCAAACTCTGCTACCCTAACCCGTTTTCGCATCTACTCCACTCGGAGAATCCATGACCGCCATCGCCGAACAGGCCACCAACACCTTCCCCTTCACCCTCACCGACGATCAGGAGCAGCTCCGCCGCGAAATCCGCGACTTCGCCGCCCGCGAAATCGCCCCCAACGTCTCCCGCTGGGACGAGGCCTCCGAGTTCCCCCACGACGTCGTCCGCCAGCTCGGCCAAATGGGCCTCCTCGGCGTCATCTTTCCCCCCGAGCTCGGCGGCGCCGGCCTCGGCTACGTCGACTACATGCTCGCCATCGAAGAGCTCTCCGCCGTCGATGGCTCCATCGGCATCATCGTCGCCGCGCATAATTCCCTTTGCACCAACCACATCTTCCTCGCCGGCTCCGACGTCCAGCGCGAAAAATATATTCCACGCCTCGCCACCGGCCAGCACCTCGGCGCCTGGGGACTCACCGAGCCAGGCTCCGGCTCCGATGCCGGCGCCGCCCGCACCTCCGCCACCCGCACGACCAAAGGCTGGGTCCTCAACGGCAACAAAACCTTCATCACCAACGGCCACTATGCCGACGTATCTGTAATCATCGCGGTTACAGATAAATCCCAGGGCACCAAAGGCCTTTCCGCCTTCATCGTCGAAAAGGACACGCCCGGCTTCCGCCCCGGCAAAAAAGAAAACAAATTAGGTCTTCGCGCCTCCGATACCAGCGAGCTCATCTTCGAAGACTGCGAAATCCCCGCTGAAAACCTGCTCGGAAAAGAAGGCGAAGGCTTTGTCGACGCCATGCGCACCCTCGACGGCGGACGCATCTCCATCGCCGCCCTCAGCCTCGGAATAGCGAAGGGCGCCCTCGACGCCAGCGTGAAATATGTGAAAGAACGCCGCCAGTTCGGCAAAGCCATCGCGGAATTTCAGGGCATCCAGTGGAAGCTCGCCGACATGGCCACCGAACTTGAAGCCGCCCGCCTGCTTACCCTCCGCGCCGCCGTCCTCAAGGATGCGGGCCACCGCGTCACTCAGGAATCCGCCATGGCCAAGCTCTACGCCAGCGAAGTTGCCGTGAAAATTTGCAACGAAGCCGTTCAGCTCCACGGCGGCTACGGATTCATCAAGGACTACCCAGTCGAGAAGTTCTACCGCGACGTCAAACTCTGCACCATCGGCGAAGGCACCAGCGAGATCCAGCGTATGGTCATCGCCCGCGAAATCCTCAAAGTCCATCCATCCCGGGGATGACGACCGCGGCACCCCATCCCCCCGCCGTGTATCGCGTCTGGCACCATCGGGGGATGCCTGTAGTAACTGGCATCGCTTTACTCTTCCGGCATGGCGCGATTGTCCGAAACCAATCAGCAGGATTTCCGGCGTGAAAGTTCTTCGTCTCCAGCCATGCACCAGCGAATGACAGTCATCATTCGCAGAGACGGCACGCGCAGGGAAGTCCCCTTCGCAATATCCCGGACACCCATCGCTTCCCTCGGGTTTGGAATCGAACCCGGACCCACCTCCGGCCAGACCGGGAGAAAAGCATGACTCCTCCAGCCGTAACTGCCCATGAACTCTCAGAACTGCGCAACCGCATGCAGGCTTCGCTTCTCGACTCGTCACGCCCGCTGAACGTAAGACTGGAAGAGTTCCGCCGCTTACTCCGCGAGTCACGCCTCTGCGCCGCCAGTGCCGAGACCACCTGGAACTCGCTGCAGGACAGCTTCTAAACCAGTCGGCGCGAAGCCTTCCGCATGCTCAGCGTGCTCGCAGATAGACCGCATCGGCCTTTGCGCCGCCCATGCGACCGTATCCAGCTTCACGGCTGAGCGTTGCCGTCCGCGCCGGGCTGGTAGCCGGCTCCCCCAATCTTGACTCCCACGTCACTCAGCGCCAGCCTACGGCGACCCTGATGGAGGTGAACAGCAGAAACGCAACCCACACCGCCAGCGCGATGAGCACGTTTCTTTTCGCCCGCACAAAATCGCCGTCCTTCGTGCGCAGCGTGGCGTACTTCAACAACCAACGCCCCACCAGAATGGGCACCAGAACCAAAAGGACGTAATATCCTGCGAGCCCCACAATCCCCAGGAAAGGAACAAGGAACAGAAGAAAGAAGACCACGATGGTTCCGGCGACGATGCGAACATAGCTGGCATCGCTGCATGCCTGGCTTACCTTACTGGTCAACTCCGCCGCCACAACCGCCGCCACTGGGTCAACCGCCGCAGAGCAGTAAGGACACTGCGCCATTGAGGTATTGATCGTTTGCCCGCAACTGGGGCACTCAAAGACCCGCACCTCGACCGCTGTCAAAGCACTCATCCCGCCTCCACAATTTGCGTCAGCAATCTCTCAACAAACCCACAACCCGCCCGGCAACACAAAGGCCGCCACAATCCCTAGCCCATCCAGCCCAAACGACGTTCCAATTCCCCCCGCAATTAACTTCCACCGCGTCGAATCCTGAAGCGAAAATCCCCCATAGATCCATCGCAACAGCAGCCACCACTCCCCCACCCGCACCGGTATCAGCAGGCCGAAGAAAAGCCACGTCATCCACCCATCATGCGTCGAGAAAAAAGGAATCGCCCAGTATCCCAGGCTAACCGCCGCCCCCACCACCACGCCGATCAGCGTACGCGCCCCGCCCGCCAGCCACGGAGCCACCGGCGTTGCGCCGGGTACGGCAACCTTTCTGACAGCGCGTTGAATCACCCACGCGCAGTACGCCGTGTAACCGGCATACTTCACGCCGACAAAATACACAAAACCGAGCGGCTCACCCCCGGCAGGCATGCGCCAATTCTATTCACGGTGTCAAGTTTCAAACCTATCCCCTGCGAACCCCAGGTTCACGCCCACGCGGTACCCTATTCCACAGTGTCCGATTCCACCACCATCGCCGCCCTCGTTGACCGGCTCCGCCAGGGCGACCTGCGCGCCCTCGCTCGCGCCATCTCCCTCGTCGAAAACGAAACACCTGAAGCGCCGGCCCTGCTCTCCGCCTGTTTCCGGCACACCGGCCGGACGCTCCGCATCGGCATCACCGGCGCTCCCGGCGCCGGCAAAAGCACCCTCGTCGACCGCCTCGCGCAACTCTACCGTCACGCCAACCGCACCGTCGGCGGCCTCGCCGTCGACCCCACCAGCCCCTTCACCGGAGGCGCGATCCTCGGCGACCGCATCCGCCTGCGCGAGCACGCCAGCGACCCAGATTTCTACTTCCGCTCCATGGCCACGCGCGGGTCGCTCGGCGGACTCGCTCTCGCCACCGCCGACGTCGCGCTCGTCCTCGAAGCCAGCGGCAAAGACGTTCTCCTCATCGAAACCGTCGGCGTCGGCCAGGATGAAATCGAAATCGCTCGCCTCGCTGACATTACCCTCGTCGTTCTCGTGCCGGGCATGGGCGACGACGTTCAGAGCCTCAAAGCCGGCGTCATGGAAATCGCCGACATCTTCGTCATCAATAAAGCCGACCGCGACGGCGTCGACCGCGTCGAACAGGAAATTCGCGCCCTCCAGTCGCTCGCCACCACCCACACTGCGTGGACGCCGCCCATCGTCCGCACCATCGCCACCAACGGCGAAGGCATCGACAAGCTCGGGGCCGCCATCTCTGAACTCGAGCAATGGATGGACAAAGAGAACCGCCTCGCCGAACGCCGCGCACGCCACTGGCAGCGCCGTATCGACGCCATGCTCCGCGCCGAACTCATGCGCCGAGCCCGCCGCCACGGCCTCAACGAAACTCAACTCAGCGATCACGCCACCCAGGTAGCCGCCGGCCAGGAAGACCCCTGGCAATTAGTCGCCCAACTAACAGAAAATCTCTTTCAGGAGAAGACGTCAGAACCCTGATCGCAACCACCAACAAGCCTTTCGCTAACAGTTCCTCGCTAACAGTACTTTGCTAACAGTCTTTTGCTACCAGCTATGACAGAACTCGACCACATTGGAATCGCCGTCAAAAGCATCGCCCAGGCGCGCCAGCTCTACGAAGCCCTCGGCATGCAAGTCGTCCACGAAGAAACCGTCGAGCAAGAGCACGTTCGCACCGCCATGATCCCAGCCGGCGATGCGCGCATCGAGCTCCTTGAACCCACCACACCTGATTCACCGGTCGGCCGCTTTCTCGCGAAACGCGGCGCAGGCCTGCACCACGTCGCGCTTCACGTCGACGACATTTCCGCCGCCCTCGAAACCCTCAAAGCCCAGGGCGCGCGCCTCATCTCCGACGACATCCAAACCGGCGCCGGCGGCCATCTCTACTTCTTCGTCCACCCATCCAGCACCGGCGGCGTCCTCCTGGAAATCTGCCAGGATCCCATCAGCGACGTCTAATGATCCTTCTCTCCATCGACACCAGCGGACCAACCGGCACCGTCGGGCTTGCGCACCTGCTCAACAACCAGCTCGACGTCCTGGCCCAAACCGCGCTTCCGGGCAAGACGTATTCCGCCCAACTCGTTCCTACCATCGTCGATCTGCTCGCCGCGCACAGCAGCACCATCGCCGGTCTGGCCGCCATCGTCGTCACCAGCGGACCCGGAAGCTTTACCGGTATCCGCATCGCGCTCAGCGCAGCCAAAGGCCTCGCCGAACCGCACGGAACGCCCATTCTCGCCGTCTCGCGGCTCGCCGTTCTCGCCCACAAAGCCAACACCCAGGCTGCTGCCCTCGACGCCAGCCGCCACGAGTTCTATCTGGGCGACTTCTCCAACCCAACACCAATCGAATCACTCCTCACCAGTGACTCATTTCTGGCCCGGGCCACGTCGCTCGCCAACAACCTCGCCGTCTGCGAAGCCTCAGTACACGCCATCGCCACCGCCGCAACCCGGGTGGAACCACCAACCGCAGCCGATGCCTTCCAGTTCGCCCTGCCGCGCCTGCGTGCTCGCGATTTCAACAACGCCGTGACCCTCGACGGCAACTACCTGCGTCGCTCCGACGCCGAAATCTTCGCCAAGCCACAGGCGCCACAGCCATGACCGAGGCTCCAAAGCAGCCACAAATCCGGCGAATGTCCAACGCCGACCTTGACGCCGTCCTGGCCATCGTCGCCGAATCCCCAGAAGCGCCAGCCTGGAAGCCGACAGGCTACCACCTGTACCTGGTGCCTGATCCGCAACCGCCGTTGCTCCGCGCCGCCTTCGTCGCCGTCTCGGACCGGCAGATCCTCGGATTCGCCGCCGCCACCTTGCTTCTGGATCAGATGGAAAACCGCTGCGAGCTGGATTCCATCGCCGTCCAGCCCACCGCGCGCCGCCAGGGCCTGGGAGCCGCTCTGCTTACCGCCGTCCTCGACTGGGCCGTCGAGCAGGGCGCTCACCACCTCGGCCTCGAAGTCCGATCCGGCAACGCTGCTGCCATTCGCCTCTACCAGCGCCTGGGTCTTCGGACCGAAGGTGTCCGGCCACGCTACTACACTCACCCGCAGGAAGATGCTGTGCTCCTGGGCATCCCGGTTACTCAAGTGACCAAAGCTTTTCCGTTTTCCACCGATAAAGATGTTGAAGGTTGAGTGAACGCGGTGCTAGCGTTATACGTCTTACTGGTATCAAGCAATTCGCCCGGCGAAGCGCAAGCCGGCTCCGCCAGGTATCTCAACCGCGGAGGTGTCGTCTATGGACCTTGAAGCGAACGGACAGCCGAATGGTGATGAAATCCGCCAGTTGGAAGAACAGCACCGTCACTATTCGGAGAAGCTCGAAGCCCTGCTTCAGAAACCCTGGCTATCCGAAGATGAGCAACTCGAGGAAGTTCGCCTGAAGAAACTCAAACTCCACATAAAAGATCAGCTGACCTTCCGAAGAGGCCAGACGCGCGCCTTCAGCGCCGCCTAGTCGCGACCCGGCAAGTCGCGACCCTAAAATCTGTCTCTTTGCTATCCGCCCGCGTCGGTCACGTGGGTACTATGCCTCCAGTGCATCCGGCGAACGCTGGTCAAATCGCCCGCTGGCGCGGCCCATCTCTTTCTGTTTCAGCGTTCCCACTCTAGAATGGAGAAGGCCCGCCCAAAGCGGGGGTTGTTCTCTCTTTCTTATGGTGCGTGACGGATACTTTTACGGGCTGGCGCTGATCGCAGTGGCCATCGTTCTCTGGCTGGTCACAGGCGGCTGGGGATGGGCCATTCCGCCTCTGTTGCTGGCTGCGTTCTTCCTCTGGTTCTTTCGCGATCCCGAGCGTGCCATTCCTCAGGAGCCTGGCCTCGTTGTCTCTCCAGCCGATGGCAAAGTCACCGAAGTTGCCCGCATCGCCACCGCCGACGGCGAATGTTTCCGCATCAGTATCTTCCTTAGCGTCTTCGACGTCCACGTCAACCGTTCGCCTGTTGCCGGTGTGCTGCGCGATGTCCGGTATCGCAAGGGCGAATTCCTCAACGCCATGAATCCGGTGTGCGCCGAGCGGAACGAGCAGAATCAGGCCATCGTCGACGCCGACGACGGCTCTCTGATTGCCTTCACCCAGATCGCCGGCCTTCTCGCTCGCCGCATCGTCTTCAACAAGCATCCTGGCGACGTATTGGCTCGTGGTGAGCGCGTCGGCCTCATCAAATTTGGCTCGCGCACCGACACGCTGTTGCCTGGCCACGCTGACGTGCTGGTCAAAGTCGGCGATCGCGTCCGCGGAGGAGCCAGTGTCCTGGCCCGCATTCCCGCAACTGCTCCCGAATCCCTGCGCGCCGCTGCAGGCGCGGAGCTCCAGTCTTGAGCGCCGGCGAGCACCAACTCTTTCCCGCTGCCGATCCACGCAAGCCACGCTCGAAACAACGCTCGCGCGGCATGTTCATCCTGCCGTCCCTTTTCACCGCCGTGAACATTGGGGCTGGCTTTTTTGCCATCACCCAAAGCCTTCAGGGCTCGCGGCTCGAAACAAAACCCTTCGACTACGCCGCGCTCGCTATCGGACTGGCCATCCCGTTTGACGCGCTCGACGGCCGCATCGCTCGCCTTACCGGAACGGAAAGCGACTTCGGCCGCGAACTCGATTCCCTCGCCGATGTCATCACCTTCGGCGTCGCGCCCAGCATCCTTGCTTTCGCCTGGGGCTTTCGCTCTCTGCCCGCATCCATGGATCCTGACGTCCGCGCCAGGCTCCTGCAATTAGGCGTCTTCGTCTGCTTCCTCTTCCTGCTCTGCGGAGCGGCCCGTCTCGCCCGCTTCAACGTCAGCGTCAACCCGGTTCCCAAAAATCCTGGCCGTCCCGATCGCAAATATTTCGTCGGCATGCCCATTCCTGCTGCAGCGGGCATCATTGCCGCCGTCGTTCACGCGTTTATCGGATGGCCGATTTCCACCTGGTGGGTCGCCGCGATCTGGATCCTGCTGGTCGGCTTCATCGGCTTCCTCATGGTCAGCACCTGGCGCTTCTGGAGCGGCAAAGAGATTAATCTCACTGGCCGCCAGCCCTTCCGGCTCTTCGTCCTGGTCGGACTCATCGTTTATCTGCTCGCCTTTTTCTCGCGAGAACTGCTCGTGCTGATCGCACTTGTCTACATGTTCTCCGGCGTCCTCGCTCGCATCGCTTATTCCTGGCGCCGCCACCATAAACCCGCCTCGCACCCGCTCTCTTCTTCCCCTCAAGGCCCTATTGGATGACGGAAATATCGAAAATTGCTATTGTCGGCGCCGGTTCGCTCCGCGGCAGAGAGATCAATGATGCTCTGTCTGACTCGCCCTTTGCCGCTGCTGATTTTGTTCTCATGGACGACGAGTCCGAGATTGGTACTCTCGAGGCCGTCGGCGATGAAGTAGCGTTTATCCAGCGCATCGAGCCCGGCTCGTTCAACCGCTGCGACTTTGCCTTCTTTGCCGGAGACGAGCAGGTCACCCGCAAACACTGGCAGACCGCCCTCAAAATCGGTGCCAGCATTATTGACGCATCCGGCGCACTCGAAGGAGAAAAGGGCGTCCTCGTTCGCGCTCCCTGGGTGAATGATCAGGAACAACCAGCCTCTGCCCCAAATTCGCCCAGTCTCGAGACCCACGCCGTCGTTCCCGCGCACTCTGTGGCCGTCAGTCTGGCCATCCTGCTTGGCCGCGCCGCTTCCGTCGCTCCGGTTCGCAGCGCCTCTGCGACCGTGCTCGAGCCCGCATCGGAATATGGCCGCGCCGCGATGGACGAGCTCCATCAGCAAACCGTGAAGCTGCTTAGCTTTCAGGATTTGCCCAAGCAGTTCTACGACACCCAGGTCGCCTTCAACGCGACGCCCGCCTTTGGCGAAGCGGCAAAATTCAACCTTGCCACGAGCGAATCGCGCATGCGCCGCCACTACGCTCTGCTATCGGCTGGCCGCCTGCCGGAAGTCGGCATTCAGGTCGTCCACGCCCCGGTCTTCCACGGCTACACCATCTCGCTCGCCGTCGAACTCACTCAGCCGGCCTCGCTGAACCAAATGGAAGCCGCGCTGGCCGGGGAGCACGTCGAGTTGGTCACCGCCGACACCGACCCGCCCACCAATCTCACTGTAGCCGGCCAGCCTGACATCCTTACCCGCGTTCGTTCGCAAAGCGGCAAGAACGGCGAAGCCAAATCAACGCAGTTTTGGATTTGGGCCGGTCTTGACAATCTCCGCTTCGCCGCCCTCAACGCCGTTTCCTGCGCTCTCGAACTGAATCGCTTGCGCCCTCACGGCGAAGTTCAGTAGCCAACTGAAGGAAGGTTACAGCGAGTGGGTGGGTTGTTTAGCGAGTCGAAGATGACTCGACCGTCGCATCTTTGCCATGACGGTTCGGCCGTCCTTGTGGCGCTGGTCCCGTTGATCGCCGTACCACCATCGTCGGCTGCACGGTGAATTCGCCACCCTTGCCGCCGTCGCGGCTGGCGTACAACGCGCGAAACGCCAGACGCGCAATCTCTTCGCGTGACAGTTTCACTGTGGTCAGCGCGGGCTGCGTGAATGCGCTGAGCGCAATATCGTCGAATCCCACAATCGAAATATCTTCCGGCACCCGCAACGCTCGTTCGTGAATCGCGCCCAGCGCCCCAATCGCCGTCATGTCATTCGACGCCAGCACCGCTGTTGGTCGCTGCGCGCCATCCAGCAGCCGCGCCATTGCTTCGTGCCCGCCATCCACCTGGTGGTTGCCCTCTTCCATCTGCCCCACGCGCATGCCTCTGCGCGCCAGGCATTGCGCGAACGCCTCGCGCCGGATGCGCGCCGAGCGCAGCGTCGCCGGTCCTGCAATGAAAGCAATCTCCGTGTGCCCCAGCGCTGCCACGTGCTCCACTGCGGCCTCCAAGCCCGCCGCGTAATCCACTACGATGTTGCTCGCCAGCGCGCGCACATGTCCGGTGTCCAGAAACACCAGAGGAATTTCGCGACTCTCAAATTCCGTGATCAGCCGCTCCTCCATCTCCGACGTCATAATCGCAACGCCATCCACCTTGCGCTGCAGCATGCGGCTCACACACACTTCCATACGCACCGGATCGTAGTTGGTGTTCGCCACCAGCACTTCCTGGCCGTGCTGTACCGCGATGTCCTCGAAGCTCTTCACTAATTCAGGAAAAAATGGATTGGTGATGTCGGAAATAATCAGCCCATAAAGACTGCTCCTGCCCGATCCCAGCGCGCGCGCCCAGGTGTTCGGGTAGAACTTCAATTCCTCGATCGCGCGCTGCACGCGTTCCTTCGTCTTCGGCGTCACCTTGTCCGATCCGTTGATGGTTCGCGACACTGTTGCCGTCGAAACCTTTGCCAGCCGCGCGACTTCCCTGATGTTCATATCTTTTCCGTGACGAAATCCCGTTATATTCGATTTGCCGATGCAAGGGAAATCCTACCGCTTGCCGAAGATGCCGAATCTTTCCCCAAAACCGCATCATCGAATCCCCATACGCAGGAGATTGAATCGCATGGCTGCTTTTTGTGGGTGCTGCGGCGCCGAAATTACTCTGAAGGCGGAAGCGTGCCCGGTCTGCGGCACGCCCCGGCATGGAATGCTGGCTCCCAACCCCCTTCCTGACCCTTCCTCAGAGGCTCCGGCCCAACGTTCGCATCAGCAACTCTTCGCATGCGAGTCGCGCAAAGAAACGCGCCGATCGAAAGGCATCGCTGGCTAAGCAAATTCTGGTAGCCAAACGTATCGTCAGGATTTCAACTAATTCGTATGGGACTGTACGTCTACTCCCTTGCCCTCTTCGATCATGAAGATCCGATCCACCGCCGGCAACTGCACCTTCTCTACCGCACCATCCGGCCAGTGAATCTCTACCCCATCAACCTTCGTCGCGTCACCCAGACCGAAATGTACACGCGGATCGTTCGACGATAAATAGCTTCCACCGCTGAGCACATCGCCTCGCTGGCGAATTCCGCCCGCGGTCAGATATGCCGTCGCTCCAACCGCATCCCGCGGACTTTTGGGCCCACCCACCAGCTTTAAATCAACCCAGTGATGATGATCGAGGTTCACATTCCGCAGCAGCACAGGAACGCCATCCATATTGTTCATCACCACATCGATCTTCCCGTCGTTAAACAGATCGCCGAACGCTGCGCCGCGCCCCACCACCACCACTGCTAACCCTGTACCTTCCATAGCGGGCACCAGCGCGAACTTCCCATTCTGCAAATTGTGAAACAGCAGCGGCCGCTCCGCGTACGTCGTGCCCCAGTCCGGATGCGCATCCACCTGTGGGTACACATGCCCGTTCGCGATAAACAGATCCTTCCAGCCGTCGTTGTCGTAGTCCAGAAACCCGTCGCCAAAACCGACAAACGGAATCGTCGGCGCGGCAATTCCGGCCTGATAGCTCACATCCGTGAAGTTCCCCTTGCCGTCGTTCTGAAAAAGAATGTCGTAATCGTCGCTGAATGTCGTGCTCACGATGTCCATGTGGCCGTTGTTCTCGTAATCGCCGGCCGCCAGCCCCATATTGGCCGCCTCGCGCCCATCTGCATTCAGCGCCAGCCCGCTCAGATAGCCGTCATCCTCAAACGTCCCATTGCCCTTGTTGATGTACAGATAATTCGGCGTCGAATCGTTCGCCACAATCAAATCCGGCTTCCCATCCCCGTTCACATCCACGAACAGCGCGCCCAGACCGTAGTACCCAGCCTTGTTATCCACGCCCAGTTTCTCGCTCACATCCGTGAACGTCCCATCGCCGTTGTTATGAAACAAATGATCTCGCTCGCCCGGCAATCCTCGCGGACCGCACATCGTCTCTGCACCGCGAAACTGGCAGTTCGCGTAATTCACCGTGCGCGATCCCGACACCGGCGGATGCACAAAATCAAAAGCGATATACCCCGCCACAAATAAATCCAGCCGTCCATCGCCGTCGTAATCGCCAAATGTTGCGCCCGTCGACCACGTCCCCAGCGTCACGCCTGCCTTCTCACCCACATCCGTAAACGTGCCGTCGTGATTGTTGTGGTACAGCCGGTTCTTCCCATAATTCGTGATGTAAATATCCGGCCATCCGTCGTTGTCGTAATCCGCGACTGCGCAGCCGTAACCCCACCGCTCATTCGCCACGCCCGCCTTGTCCGTCACATCGGTAAACGTGCCGTCGTGGTTGTTATGGAACAGCGCGGCATGCGGCGCCGACGCTTTCCCGTTCATCGCATCCAGCGTCGACCCGTTCACCAGGTAAATGTCCATCCACCCATCGTTGTCGTAGTCCAGCAGGCAAACGCCCGGTCCCTTGGCCTCGACGATGTATGGCTTATCCGGAGTGCCAGAGATGTGATGCCACGACGTCAGCCCGGCCCCCTTCGCAATATCCTCGAAGACCACCGGCCCGTCCTTCACGAAACCACCCGCGGTAATCGGCCGGTGCTCCGCGTCATAGACTGCCTGATGCGCGCCACCCGTCGCCATGCCGGCATGCGGTTCCGCTGCTTGTGGAGCCGTCTGCGCGCCCGTCGTCAGAGCCACGCCCATCACCCCAACCGCTAAACATCCCAGGACCAACCGTCCCCACTCGATCCCGGACGTCTGTCCGTCAAGCCCGTTTGATCTCACCCGATCCATTCCTCCGCGCCATCCATGCTGCACCATTCTCGCCGCTGCGAGCCGTGAATGGAAAGCAATTCCTCACTCCCAGGCGATACTATGTCTGCCATGCGCACCACCCTTCTGCTTGCGTTCCTGACTGCCTCGCTCGCGCCCCCGCTCGCGCTCGTCGCACAGCAGCAATCACCAACCCCTGTCACCGTCGCGCCCGCCACCCTCCAGAGCTACGTTGGCCAATACCGTGACCGTGATGAGCCAGACAACTTCCTCTCCGTCTTCCGCGATCATGACCATCTCTACATCGAAGCCGCTCGCACGCCCCGCACTGACCTGACCGCCAAATCCGCGACCGTCTTCACGCTTGATAATGGCTCGATCGTCATGACCTTCATCACCGATAGCAGCGGCGCAGCCACATCCGTGCAGATTTCCGGCGATCCCCTGCGAACCCTCGACAAAATCTCTTCCCAGCCCGTCCCCAACCACTACCGTCCCTACACACGCCAGGAAGTCATGATCCCGATGCGCGACGGCATCAGGCTCCACGCCATCATCCTGCGTCCGAAGGACACCAAGGACCCGCTGCCCTTCCTGATGATGCGCACCCCCTACGGCGTCGACGACGTCACATCCGACTCCATTGTCGGCTACTCCCCTGACTTGGCGCAGAGCGGCTACATCTTCGTGATGGAAGACATCCGCGGCCGTTATAAATCCGAAGGCACCTTCGTCATGATGCGCCCCATCGCCGACCATCGCGACCCGCACGCCCCCAGTGCCCAGGGCACGACCCCGGAGGTGGACGAAAGCACCGACACCTATGACACCGTCGCCTGGCTCCTCGCGCACGTCCCCAACAACAACGGACGTGTCGGCGTCACCGGCATCTCCTACCCTGGATTCCTTGCCGCCGAAGCGGGCATCGACCCGCATCCGGCCATCCGCGCCATTTCTCCGCAGGCGCCCATGACCGATGTCTGGCTGGGCGACGACTTCTTCCACAACGGCGCCTTCCGCCAAACCTACGGCTACGACTATGTTCTCGGCATGGAGTCCAGCAAAGAAAATGCCTTCGCCCCGTTGAAGGATGATGCCTTCACCCTGCTCCTGAATGCCGTCTCCTTCGCCGCCCTCGGTAAAGATTCAGTCGATGCCCTGCCTACCGGAAAAGCCTTCCTCGCGCACCCTGCCTACGACGAGTTCTGGAAAAGCCGCGCCGTGCAGGACCACCTGACAACCGTCACTGTCCCCACGCTCGAAGTGGGTGGCTGGTGGGATCAGGAAGATCTCTGGGGTCCGCAGGCCGAGTACTCCGCGCTCGAGCCTCACAATCACCCTTCCGATACAAAGCACCGCGTCTACATGGTCCTCGGCCCTTGGCGTCACGGTAGCTGGGGTATCACGGAGCGCCATCTCGGCCCGCTCAACTTCGGCGAATCCGTCGGCCAGGAATTCCGCCAGCGCATCGAAGCGCCCTTCTTCGCGTATTACCTCAAGGACCAGCCAGGCTTCAGTGTCGAGAACACCGCGACCTACCAAACCGGTTCGGATCGCTGGATGCACTACACCGAATGGCCGCCCAGGAATAGTTCCGCCCACAATCTTTATCTCGATGCCGACGCCAGCCTCAGCTTCGCGAAGCCCGCCGACCCCAACGCCTTCAAGGACTACACCGCCGACCCTGCCAATCCCGTCCCTTACCGTGAGCGTCCCATCCAGGCCACCTACGCCCCCGGCTCCCACTGGTACACCTGGCTGGTGCAGGACCAGCGCTTCGCCTCGCAGCGCCCAGACGTCGCCACCTTCGCTACGCCGCCTCTCGACCACGACGTCACCGTCACGGGCAACGTCGTCGCGGATCTCATCGCATCCACGTCAGGCACCGACAGCGACTGGGTCGTGAAGCTCATCGATGTCTTTCCCGACGACGCTGGCAACGATCCCGCCTGCCAACGCAACCCGACCTGCCTCCGCATCGATCCCGACACGCAGCCCTGGCTTAAACCCAATCCCTCCGGCTACCAGCTCATGATCGCCGACGAAATCTTCCGCGGCCGCTACCGCACCAGCTTCTCGCATCCCGAGCCCATCCCCGCCAACACGCCGGAGGAATACAAATTCTCCCTCCACGCCGCCGACCACGTCTTCCTCAAAGGTCACCGCATCATGGTCCAGGTGCAGAGCAGTTGGTTCCCGCTCTACGACCGCAACCCGCAAACCTTCGTGCCCAACATCATGACCGCGCAGCCGTCGGACTACAAAGCCGCCGAGCAGCGCATCTACGCCGGATCGCACATCGTGCTGCCTGAACCGCAGTAGACTGGCTCGTCGTCGTTTTCAAGGAGTTCTCTTGCGCCTGTTGCGTACTTCCCTGCTCGTCTGTGCTGTCGTCATCGCCTTCATCGCTCTGCAAAGCCGCGCGCAAGCGCAGTCCGCCGCGCCCCTTCCGCCAGCGCCGCACGCCGTCCAGACCCACCTGAAGCACGTCCTCGTCATCGGCGAGACCAAAGGCTGGGAGCATGAGTCCATTTCCGACGCCATGGTCGCCATCTACGAACTCGGCAAACAGAGCGGCCTGTGGGATACCGAGCTGCGCACCGACACTAAACTGCTCACGAAAAAGACGCTGCCTCTGAACGCAAAGAATCTGAACTACTTCGACCTCATCATCTTTGCCAGCACCACCGGCGAGCTCGACATGGACGACAGCCAGAAGCAGGACATGCTCTCGTTCATCCACGACGACGGCAAGGGCTTCGTCGGCATTCACGCCGCGCTCGACACCAACTACAACTGGCCGGAGTATGGCGAGATGATCGGCGGCTGGTTCGATCAGCATCCGTGGATGACGTTTGAAGCGCCCATCATCAACGAATCTCCCGACTTCCCC
>DATHQV010000096.1:0-28366 GCA_035482355.1 Acidobacteriaceae bacterium
CCTCCCAGGTATTCAGGCATTGGCGGAGCAGCCACATGCCAGGAATTCCGCGATGGAAAAGAACACCGCCGCCGACAGCTCCAAGATTCGTGAAGCCGAGCGCGCAGGCTTCCGGCGAACGGCGCGACTCCGCCAGAACCATGCCAATCAGCGACCACGTGCCGGAGCTGATGTAGGCCCAGTTGCCCGGCTGGCGCGACGGGTGCGCGGGGATGCCGGCAAGGGCGGACGCCGTATCGTGGCAGGCGGGCGCGATCAGTTGCGTATCGGCAAAGGCGGGAATCCTGCGGAGATCGGCCCGCAGATGTCCGAGCGATGTCCCGGATGCGACCAGTTCAGGAGCAGCGCCGCGATCGAGACCGAGTGCATAGAAGATTTCGTCCGACCATGTGCGCGTGTCCGGTGCAACGAGAGCAGTGTGCGTGGCGTTGGTGAATTCAGCAACGCGCGGCGCGCCCAGCCAGTGGAGGATGTACTCGGGCAGATTGACCCAGGGCGCATCGGCAGGGACGCCTGCGAGCTTGTCGGCGTAGAGCTGATAGATGGTGTTGAGCGGCTGAATTTGCACGCCGGTTTGCGCATAGAGCTGTTCCGCCGGGATACGGTCGTGCACCGCTGCAACGGCCGCGTTCGTGCGTGGATCGCGATAGCAGAATGGCGGAGCCAGCGGCTGTCCCGAAGCATCGAGGCGGACGTAATCCACCGCCCAGCCGGTGACGCCGATGCCGGCAATGCCTTCAGGAGCGCACTCGGCGCAGGCATGGAGCGCGGCGAGAAGTTCCTCGCACATGCGCTCAAGGTTCCAGCGAATGCCGGTCGGTCCCTCGGCCGAATCCGGAACCCACGGCGCGTTCGGAAAGCGGTGAACAATCGAAATCGTCGGGGTGGCAGATTCCTGCTGACCCTGGAGCAGTGAAACGCGGCAGCTATCGGCGCCCAAATCAATGGCGACGAGAGCGGGGGAATGCGTCACCGCAAGAACGCCTCGGGCAGGCCGCCGTCGACGGGTATCAGATGCCCGGTGGTGCAGCGCGTATGCGGTCCGGCGAGATAGAGAATGGCCTGCGCGCAATCCGAGGGATCGATGGGCTGATGCGTGAGGGTGCGCTGCGCATAATACGCGGCGAGCTGGTTGCGGAGCTCGTCGTCCGACGCTGCTGCGTCGAAGTCAATTTCGTATTTCGTCAGCGACGCGATGACGCGCTCGCGAGGAAACATGGTGGATCCTTTAACGACGGTCGCGGGGCTGATGCCGTTGACACGGACTTTCGGGCTAAGGCCGACGGCCAACTCGCGCACCAGATGGCTGAGCGCGGCCTTGCTCACGTCGTACGCCTCGCTGCCGCGCTTGGCCACAACGGCGTTGGCGGAACTGGTGAGCACGATGGAGCCTTCAAGATCCTGCGCGCGAAAGATTTTTGTGGCTTCAGCAGCGAGCAGGTAATTCGCCGTGACGTTCAGGTCAAGCGTGGGCCCCCACGTGGGATCGCCGATGGCGCCGGTGGGCGATGAGGGGAAGATGGCGGCGGTGTTGATAAGGATGTCGAGCCCGCCAAACGCCGCAACCGTGGCGCGCATCGCGGCATGGATTTCGTCACGGTTACGAATGTCGATCGCCAGCGTCGTCACCGCTTCTTTTCCTGCGATGGGCCGCAGGGCCTGCGCGACTGCTTCCGCTCCGGCGAGATCGCGATCGGCGAGGACGAGATGAGCACCGCGCTCGGCGGCCAGCTGCGCCGTGGCTCGGCCAATGCCGCTGGCGGCACCGACGATCAACGCAACCTGGCGACTGAGCTCTTTTTCCGCGGGCTGGCGGCGAATCTTTGCGTCTTCCAGCAGCCAGTACTCGATGCGGAACGCTTCCGACACCGGCAGCGCGACATAATTCGCGTGGACCTTAAAGGCGGAGCAAGGCGCGGCGGCTCCGGCCTGCGGCACGTCGACCACCGACATAGCGCCGGCGAGCGCGGTTGCGCCTTCCATCACGTGAATGGCGTTGACGTAGAATTCGCCGACGATGCGGGATTCGGTCTTGCTCTTGCCAAACGAAAACATGCCGATGCCCGGCACCAGCAGCACGGCCGGATTGGGATCGCGCATGGCGGGCGATGTGGGCTCGGTGTGCTGCTGATAATACTCGGCGTATTCCACGCGATAGGCAACGAGTGCGGCGTCAATCTTTTTCTCGAGCGTGGGCTGATCGTCGCCAGCTTCAGCGGGAACGAACAGCGGGCGAATCTTTGTACGAATGAAGTGGTCGGGGCAACTGGTTCCCAGGTGCGCCAGGGCCGCCGCATCGCGCGAGTTGACGAAGCGCAATACTTCCGGGAGATCGACGTGGGTCGCGAGCAGGCGCTTCTGCTGCGAGACGCGTCCGCGGATGAACGGCAGCAGATCGATGACGATATCGGCGCGGTCGGCACGCGCTTCCATCACCGGTCCGCCGAAGAGCGTTGCGGATTTCTCCGCCATATGCTCCTGAATGAACTGGCCCAGGTGGTCGATCATGGTGATCGTGTTCAGGTAGGACTCGCGATGGGTCTTTCCCCAGGTGAAGAGTCCGTGGCCACCGAGCACGATTCCGTCGCAGTTCGGATTCTCGCGGACCGCGCGGCGCAGCATCATGGCCAGCTCAAAGCCTGGCCGTTGCCACGGCACCCAGACCAGCGCGTGGCCGAAGGCGCGGTTGAACTCCTCCATCTTTTCTTTGCCGTTGGCGGCGGCAGCCATTGCAATCGCCCAGTCGGGGTGCAGATGGTCGACATGGGGGAAGGGCAGGAAGCCGTGCAGCGGCGTATCAATCGAAGCCGCGACCGGATTGAGGCCAAAGGTGCACAGCGGGTAGAGGTCGGCCATCGCGTCTTCTTCCTGCACGCCGCGGTAGCGCGATTCCAGCGCGAGCAGCTTGTGCAGGTAGAGCGTGGCGAAGCCTTTGCGCTGGATGCTGCCCAAATCGCCGCCGCTGCCCTTCACCCACAAAACTTCGGTCGGATGTCCGGTGAGCGGGTCGGGCTCCTGAACCTTGGAACTGGTGTTGCCGCCGCCGAAGTTGGTGATGCGGAGGTCGGCTCCAAACAGATTGGAGCGGTAGCGGAGGAGTTCCGGCTCGTCGAGGTGCGCGGCGAGTTTTTCGTCCCACAGGTCCTGGAGGTAGCGCAGAGCGGCAAGCGTCTTCATCATGAATCCCCGGAGATGATGATTTCACACGGAACTCGATCGCGAAACATGCCCACGGTGCGGGTGCGATTATGCTGTTGGCGTGGGAGCGCGGCAGAAATTTCAGGGGGTATTACAGCTGGACGGGACGAGCCTGGGCTGGACCGTGGTCCGCGTGCCGTTTGAACCGGCGGAAGTATGGCCGCGGCGTAAAGGCCTGCGCGTGCTCGGCACCGTCAACGGAGTCGCGGTGCGCACCTCTCTGTTTCGCACGCGCGACGGGGGCTGCATCCTGCTGGTGAATAAGCCAACGCAGAAGCGTGCCGGCATAACGCTGGGCAGCGTGGCGGAGATCGTGCTGGAGCCGGATACAGCGGAGCGGGCGGCACCAGCGACGCCGGTGGAACTCGAAAAGCTGTTGCGCCAGGATCGCGGGCTGCGGAAGTGGCACGATGCGCTGAGCCCGTCGATTCGAAAATACCTCGCCGATCTGATCAACCAGCCGAAGAGCCCTGCCGCGCGCGTGGGCCGGGCCGAGCTGATGGCCGAGCGCATGATGCTGGCGATGGAGGGGGAAAAGGTGACGCCGCCCATTCTGGAGGCACTCTTTCAGCGGTATCCGAAGGCACGCGATGGATGGCGAGCCATGACGCCGTTGCAGCGGCGCGGGCATTTGCTGGGAATCTTCTATTACCAGAGCCCGGAATCGCGGCAAAAGCGAGCGCAGAAAGCGATTGAGGAAGCGATGCGGGTTATTGAAAAGAGGACATCACGCGGAGGGATGGCTGATGAGGCCGGGGACTGGTAGCCGGGCCGGCCAAGTCAACCTTCCGACGGGTCGGCGCCGGAGCAGCTCAGTTGAGTCGAAAGCGAGCCGACTGCCTGGAAGCTTTTGCCGGATCAGGATCCATCCGCATGCTAATGCGAGCATCACGCATTGAATTTGAAAGGAGGATGAGGGGCGGGGAAGACGAGGGCAACGGGGCAGGAAGGAGGACTTTCAGGAGGGGAAACACTAAGGTACTTCAGTAACCAAAGCTATGTATACTTGCTTAATACAATACGGAGGATACAATTCCCAGCATAGAGACTATACTCCAAATTGTTAGACAAATCTATCGGAATCTTTACAACTTTTGAGGAGTATCAAAGTCATGAAACTCATTGTTCGCACGCTCGTTCTTAGTGTTTTCGTTGCCGGCGCATCGGCTGCTGTCGTTTCCTCCCACTCGGGCATCGCCGCTCGGCCGAACCATCAGGTTGTTGTCGCAGAACTCCCGATTCCGGCTTGCACTCCGGGCGTCCCAGGCGGCTGTCCGGTCGGAAAGTAGCCAATCGGTTACTCCGGTCACAAGCCTAGCACAAAAGTTGCAGAATTAAGTACCTGTTTATCAAGGTTTTTTGTTGAGGCGATCAGTCACGTGCGCTATCCTCATAGTTTCTGGGGTGAAAGATGGCGCATCTGCAAGTCCTCCTTACAAATCTCGAGCCTGTCTTCCTGCTGATTGCGGGGGTTTGTTTTCTAAAGTCAGGCTCCGCCCGTCGGCTGCCGGCTCTCGGCGTGTACTTCCTGGTGCGCGGTATTGCGTTGCTGGCATTGGAAGGGCTTCTGTGGTCGGGTGTCATGCCCGCCTATGGCACGCTGCGGTACGAGGCCTACTTCTACGGCTACTGGGGCAACTACATTGTCGCCGCCGTCACGATTTTCTTTGTCGTGCAGGAAGTCTTTAAGCGGGTGATGGAACCGGTACCCGGCCTGCGTCGGCTTGGCCTCCTGGCCTTCCGCTGGATCTGTATTGTTTCGGTTGTCCTCTCCCTGGGCTCCATCGTGCTCCCGGCGACAGGCAACACGGCGCACTACTTCATCTGCTCTATCGGGCCTCATCTTATGCGGTGTGTCAGCATCCTTGAGCTGTGCCTGCTGGCGTTTCTGGCACTGTCCATCCACACTCTCGGTCGCTCCTTCCGCAGCCGGATATTTGGCATCGGGTTTGGTTTTGGAATGCAGGCAGCTGGGGAACTGGTAGCATCCGCGCTGATTGCCAAATATCCGGGGATGCTCTCCCCTGTGAACCTTTTTGAACAGGTTATTACGACGGCCGTTCTGCTCACCTGGACCGTGTATTTCCTGGTTCCGGAACCTGCCGCGGAGCGCAGCCTGATCGTGCTGCCGCCGAGCTCAGCTATGTCCCGCTGGAATGCACTGGCCAAGGGCATCGGGCAGACTCCGGAAGTTGCGATGGCTACACAGCCGAGCGGATTCTTCCTGCAGGACATCGAAGGCGTCGTGGATCGGGTGCTGGCCAAGAACCCGATCGTAGCCGCCCGCTAAAGCTGATCGTGGATTGCAATCGAAAAGCCCCGGAAATTCCGGGGCTTTTCAATTGCCCAGCGGTTTCTGAGCTAAGGCATCGTGCACGAATCGGAACAAGGCAGCGACGTGGTCTGGTCGCGCTTCCGGAAACTCTTAAAACTCAACGCTGTTCTTCGCTAACATAGACTTTACCTCGTCACCCTCTGTATACGGCCCGGCATGCCCCATTCTGCTGCTCTCGCCCTTCGCGATCTTGCCTTCGGGGAGCTGTTTCTAACCATCGTTGCGCTGGCAGCCTGTCTTCGGCTTCGTGCCCAACCCGAAATGCGGGCGATGCGGGACTATCTCGTGGTTCGACTGGTTTCGGCCCTGATTGCCTGCATAGCCCTCCTCCTGCGCAGTTTTCCCGCAGTCGGCGCTGAACAGGTCAGCTGGCTTTATTTTTGGGCGTACTGGATATCCCTGCCTGCACTCGTCATTCTCCTGTTGCGAGTGACTGGAGCGACTCTTTTGGAGATGCTTCGTCCCTTTGCCGGGCTGAGCACACTGGCTGCTGTTGCGCGGCGATGGCTTCAGGCCGCTCTGCTGTTCCTGGTTCTTCCGACGGCTCTTGTCGCGGCTGCTGCTTTCCGCAAGAGCCTTGCAGGCATACTCATATTTCGGCTAACCAATGCTCTTGGCATGGCGCAGCTCATCCCTGTCGTAGCCGTGATCGTGGTCGGCACACGGTTTGGTTTATCGCCGCGCACCCGACATTTTGGTCTGCTCGTAGGGCTGAGTCTCGAACCCGCAACCGACCTGGCGATCTATTGGTTTCCAACTGTGAGTTTTTGGAGCTGGGACAATCTGATTCGCCAGATTGTGACGGATTGCGTCCTGATTCTCTGGACTGTCTACTTCCTTCGTCCTGAGCTGGACCGGACGCCATCTCCGCCGAGCGCGACCTTCCAGCGATGGGACCTGCTCGCGCGCAGAGCACTCCGCCTTCGTCTTTCGCCCGACGAGGAAACCGAGTCCGTGCAGCAGGGAGCTCGTCCGCAGCCACGGCCGATCGATTAACCACTCTGTACCCGCAAACGAAAAAGGCCGGACTCGCGAGAGTCCGGCCTTTCGATCAGGAGATTGCGGAGTTAGTCCGCGGCGACGGCTTCCACGGCGACGAAGCGCCCGGTGCGTCCGCGGTCAATGAACTTCACGCGCCCGTCAATCTTGGCGAAGAGAGTGTCGTCGCTGCCGCGGCCGACATTCAGTCCAGCCTTCAGCTTCGTGCCGCGCTGGCGGACGATGATGGAGCCGCCGGTGACAACCTGGCCTGCAAAAATCTTGACGCCGAGCCGCTGTGCATTGGAGTCGCGGCCGTTTTTGGAACTGCCTAAACCTTTTTTATGTGCCATCTGTCGCTTCCTGGTGTCCGCGCGCGGCGGACGAAAATTGTTCGCCGATTAGGCGGTGTAGCTATTGCCGTCCACCTGAATTTCGCTGATGCGTACCTGCGTGAAGCCCTGGCGGTGGCCCTGCAGCTTCTTGTACTGCTTCTTCCGCTTGAAGTGGAAGACCAGAATCTTGTCGCCGCGCCCTTCGGTGACCACGGTGCCGAGCACTTTGGCGGACTGCGGCTTTACGAGCGATCCGGAATCGCCGGAGAAGGCGAGAACGTCGCCAAATTCAACAGAGCCGTTCTCGGCCGACTCGACCGATTCGACCTTGACCACGTCGCCGGGAGCGACCCGGTACTGCTTGCCACCTGTGCGAATGACCGCGTACATAAAAATCCTCCGGCGCGCGACAATGACCGGACAAAAACCGGCGGGCGCGCTGCTTAATCTGAGCTGGGCGGATACCTTGCATTTCCCCGGCGAACCCTATCGGTCAGGGAGGTCCCAGAGACACACGGGACGGGCAGAATCGCCAAACCAACTTAGTTTATCGGGAACGAGGGCGGTGGTCAACTTTTAGGGAACTGGCGCTGGAATGCGCCAGCCCCGAATCAGAAGTCGGGGCTATTTGCCGTTCAGGTTCCTGCCCCAACGGTAGATCAACTCAAGATAGCCAAGCTGCACATTGGAGCCCGTCGGGTAGATGGTCTTGATCGTCCCTTTGCCGCGCCCGTAGCCGTAATAGGCGTTGAGCGCCAGGTGATCAGTGGTTTGCCAGTCGGAGCTGACATCGATCTCGGTGGCGAACGCGGTGTGGCCATTGCCGGGCCGGCCCGTGAATCCAAAGACCTTATTGTCATACGCGCCGCCGCCCAGGTACCACAGATCCTTGCCAGAGGTCAGATCGAGCCAGTGGATATCGCTGCGCAGATCGAGCCTCTTCGCGGGCTTGTCGATGATCTGGGCGAAGGAGTCGGTGCTGTTCATGAGGTTATAGAACGGGAGGCGGGCATAGACGCGTGGCGTGGGCAGCACCTGGAAGAAGGTGTTCTGCGTGTTGTCGGTGGGATTGTTGTCGCCCGTGGACCGCCACCAGCCGCCGCGCAGCCATGGAGAACTGGGGACGGTAGTGGCGCGGTAGCCGCCTTCGAGGGCCGCGGCGCCGGAGCTGTCGCTCAGTTCACCCCAGCTGCCGTTCTGGTACGCTCCCCAGAAAACGAAGTCGAACGTTCCCGGTCCGGCCGGCGCGGTGGCAATGACGTCGCCGCCATAGGTTCCGAGGCGGATGTTGTCGTGGTCCTTCTGGCGCACTGCAAGCGGACGATTGTCGCTCTTGGTAACGCCGGTGCGACCGTCGTGGTAGCCGATGGCAAAGGCGCGCGCCACAATGTGTCCCTGGGCGGCGGTGCGGGTGAGCGCGAGGTACTGCAGGTCGACGTTGATCTCGGGATTGCCGTTCATGTTGAAGACACCCTGATCGGCGCGAGCAGCCATCGCGGTGATATCCCACGGGCCGGAGCCGAGGTGCGCGTCAATGCCGTCAAAGCTGCGCTCCGCGTTGGCGAAGCCGAAGTTGCCAACCAGCCGCTGCTGCACGCGATTGTTTTGCAGCCACAGCATGGTGTCATCTTTCGGATGGGTTTCGGTTCCGTCGAAGAACTCAAATCGTCCGATGCGCACATTCTTGTCGTCGCCGAAGTGGTAGCGGAGGAAGGCTTGCTTGGCAAAGGCAGCGATGGGTTCCGAGTTGTCTCCGCCGGCGACATAATAGCTGCCGCCAAGGCCGAGCTGGCCCTTCGCCGTCACTGGCGAAACGGAATCGCTGGGAACATCAATCACCGCGGTCTGGGCCATTTCAAATTCCCAGTCCCATTGGTTCACCTGCTGCGTCAAGCCGAAGCGGAACAGCGATTGCCCATATCGATACGTCGACTTCTGCGGAGGAGCGGCAAACCACTGCCATGCATCAAGCCGAGCGCGCTCGTAAAGAAAGAACTTCACCGGATGCGCGGCTGCCGCGGGAGTAGCGGCAGTTGCCTGGGCCGTTGCATGTTCAGTTGCAGCGGGTTGGGCAAGCGCCGGTTGCGCGGAAGCGACAGGTTCCGGAGCCTTGGCAATAAGGGCTTGGGCGCTTGCCGCACACGAAGAGAGAAGAACCAACAAAAGGCCTGCAAGAGTTTTGGGCATAAGTTGCGTCAGCATGCGGGACTGAGGGATGCAATTGCAACCAACTAAAGATGGATTTCCGATCTCCGCTGTTGCAACGTGGGCACCGGATTGAGTCGCCCCCATCGAAAGGTTGAGAGAAACATCCACCGGCGAGGGGGTGACACGGGATTTCCGGTTTGGATACAGTTAGGAACGCCCCAAACGGCTTGAGTACGTATACCCCAGGACTCAAGGAGACTCGACATTATGGCAACATCGGTACCCACCGCGGGTATTTCGCTGCCCGCCGCTGCCCATCAGAGCTTGTCGGACAAGCTCAACAGCAAGTGGCACGAACGCGCGTTGCAGGGCTTCATGTTCATTGTGTTGGCACACTGGGGTGAGCATCTGGCGCAGGCGTATCAGATTTGGGTGATGGGCTGGCCGATTAAGAAGGCCAATGGCATTCTGGGATTGTGGTATCCGGGGCTCATCCGGTCGGAGGCGCTCCATTACTGGTATGCGCTGGTGATGCTTATCGGCCTCTGGGTTCTGCGCAAGGGCTTTACCGGGCGCAGCTACACCTGGTGGATGATCTCGTTCTGGATCCAGTTCTGGCATCACATCGAGCATTTCCTGCTCATCCTGCAGGCGACGATTCATCACAACTTCTTTGGACGCCCGGTGCCGACCAGCATCGCTCAGCTCTTTTTCCCGCGCGTGCAGTTGCACCTCTTCTACAACTCGATCGTTTTCATCCCCATGGTGGTGGCGATGTATTACCACATGTTCCCGCCTGAGGGTGAGCCGCACACGGCCGTCTGCACCTGCTCGTGGAATCGCGACGAGGATGATGAGGCTGAGTGCCCGGCGTAGTCCAAACTCCTATTCTTCGCTGTGAGGCCGCGCGGGCGGTTCAGATCAGAAAGGTTCACCTCCAGGGTCGCCGCTTGGCGGCCCTTTATTTTCGCGGGATTGTGATGATTGCCTGCGCTGCGGCTCTCTTTGCCGGCGGATGCCATCGGCGCGGAGCGGCAAGAGATGGCATGCCGATTCGCATCCACATTTTTCCGCAGCCGGTGCGGGTCGGAGTGGTTAAGGTCGTCGTGACGGGCGTGACCGATGGGATGGGCGAGCCGCTCGCCGGGGTTCATATTCAGGTGGAAGGCGACAGGGCGCATCCAGGCATGGCGCCAGTATTCAGTGACGCCCCGGAAACGGCGCCGGGAACTTATACGGCGCGGCTAAACTTCAGTATGCCTGGTGACTGGGTTGTGCTGCTGCACATCCGGCTCGCCGATGGCAGCAAAATAGAACGGCAAATCGATGTGAGGGGAGTGGCAGGGCCGTGACGAAGTTGCAGGAGGCGTCGCAGGAAGAAGAAGAATTCGTCGAAGCGCCGCCGTTCGATCTGCTCAGGGTTCCGCTGATTGGGCGATTTCTCGAGTGGAAGCACGCGCGCACGCTGCTGGCGATTCCCATGCTGGCGGTAAGCGTGGCCATGATCCTGCAGGGCCTGCTGGGGCCCACGCTCGCGCCCAAGAATCTCGCGACCGTGCTCACGTGGGTGCATTTTCGCGGAGTGCTGGTGCTGGCGCTGCTGTGCGCCGGAAACCTGTTCTGTCTCGCATGCCCCTTCATGCTGGTACGCAACGCCATGCGTCGATTCGTGAAGCCGCGCTTCAATTGGCCGCGGGCACTGCGGAACAAATGGATTCCGGTGGCGCTGTTCGCGCTGCTGTTGTTTTGCTATGAGCTGTTCAGCCTGTGGTCGTCGCCCTGGCTGACGGCGTGGGTGATCGTCGGCTATTTCGCCATGGTGTTGGTGGTGGATGGCTTCTTCAAGCACGCAACCTTCTGCAAATATGTTTGCCCCATTGGCCAGTTCAACTTCATCGCGGCCACGGCCTCGCCGCTGGAAGTCGCGGTGCGGGACCACGAGGTCTGCGACACCTGCGGCACCAAAGACTGCATTCGCGGCCGCCGCGAGCCGGCGGGCCGGACGGATAGTGAACTGGTCATCCTGCAGCGCGGATGCGAACTGGCGCTCTTTCAGCCGGCGAAGGTGGGCAATATGGATTGCACCTTCTGCCTTGATTGCGTGCACGCCTGTCCGCACGACAATGTCGGCATCCTGAGCCGCCTTCCGGCTGGTGAATTGATGACCGATCCACAGCGGTCGGGCATTGGATTCTTCTCGCGCCGCAAAGATATTGCCGGACTCACCATCGTCTTTTGCTTCGGAGCGCTGATGAACGCCTTTGGCATGGTCAGCCCGGTCTACACGGTGGAGGCGTGGCTGGGACGACTGCTGCACGTCCAGGAACGGGCGCCAATTTTGGGTCTGCTTTTCGTGGTCTTCCTCCTCGTCGAACCGGCGCTGCTGCTGGGTGGAGCGGCATGGGCCACCCGCGCATGGGCTGGCGTCCAGGGGGCATGGCTATCTGTAACCGTGCGTTACACGTATTCGATTGCGCCGCTCGGTTTTGGTATGTGGCTCGCGCACTACGGATACCATTTCTTCACCGGGCTCTACACCATCGTCCCGGTTACGCAGAATGCGCTGGCGGAACTGGGATGGCCGGTGCTGGGAGATCCGCGGTGGACGCTGGTTGGCCTGCCGAAGACGATTGTGGAACCGCTTGAATTTGGTTTTCTGCTGCTGGGGCTGGCCGGCTCGCTGCTGATTGCCTGGCGGCTTGCCGAAGATGACAGCGAACAGCATGCCGTCCGCGCGTTTACGCCGTGGGCGGTGGTCTGCGTGATTTTGTTTACCGCGTCGGTGTGGCTGATGATGCAGCCCATGGACATGCGCGCGACGATGATGGCTGGATGAGAATGCCGGTGACTCAGAATCAAATGCGAAAAATGACGCGAGCGGGTTTGGCTGCTTTGGTGCTGGCGGTTTGCGGCGTCATCCCAGCGTGGGCGCATATCGGGCCGCCTTATCCCATCATGGAGCATCGCAAAGTCGGCCCGCTCACCGTCGAGGTGTGGAGCAATCCCGACGTGGGTACGGGCAGCTTCTTCGTCATCATCGATCCGCCTCCAGGCCAGCAGGTACCCACGGACATGAAGGTGCAGGTTGCCGTCCAGCCCGTGAGCAAGCGGCTTTCGGAGGCGATCTACGGCGCGTGGCGGGAGAAGTTGAAGGATCGCGTCGAGTTCAAGACGGTTGTGCCGTTCGACCAGGAAGAGATGTGGCACATTCGCATACTGCTCACCAGCTCCGCCGTGACCGGCGAGACGGATACCGACGTCATGGTGACGCCCACTCTACTTGGGCGCTGGGATCTGCTGCTGTTTCTGCTGCCGTTTGTGGGTATTGGATTCCTCTGGTTCAAGGCAGCAAGCGTGAAACGCAGACGGAAAATGAAGAAGCGCACCAGGCCTGGCCCCAGTCAGTCCGGCCCAGGCGGCAGCACGCAGTCGGACACTCCCGCGCCGGCACAGGAGGGCGTTCCCCGCTAAAGCAGTATCGAAGCGGGGCCTGTGTGCGATATGTTCAAAAAGACCTTCCGCGACTTCATGCATCCCATTCGCCCCCCATTCGCCGGCTTTAGGCTCGGCCACACACCGGTGGCCGCACTCACTTTGGCCGCGCTGCTGGCGACGGGCTGCCATTCCGATCTTCCCAGGGCGGAGTCGGCGCAGTACACGCAGTTTGTGCAGGCGTTCTACGTGGGGCTGGCTGCGATGCAGGTGGGCAACGATGCGCGCGCCGAGGATGCGCTGAACCAGGCAGCGCAACTCGCTCCGGGCGAACCCGCTGCGTGGGCGGACTGGGGCATGCTGGCGCTGCGCCAGCGCAATTACGATCAGGCGAAGCAGCGGCTCGACCGTGCCTTATCCCTCGCGAACAACAACGGGCGTATCGAATATATGTTGGGCGTGCTGGAGAGCGACCGCGGCAATTCCGCTGCCGCCATCGACGACTACCGCAAGGCCGCCGCGCTCGATCCGCACAATGCGCGCGTGCAATATTCGCTGGCGCTGGAAGTGGAACGGCAGGGCGCGCCCGACAGCGAAGCGCAGTTCGAGCAGGCCATGCAGCAGATCCTCACTGAGCAGCCGGACAATCTGGCGGCGCTGCTGGAATTGAGCCGCATGGCAGCCAAGCGCGGCGACGCAGCGACGCTGCATGCCGCGGTCAATGAGATTGCCGCGCAGTCGAAGAACTGGCCGCCCGAAGCGAAGCAGCGGTTGGCGGATCTGCAGGTGGCCGCGGGCGGCGGGCCTCCAGCGATGGCCGCAACGCGCAGCATTTTTCTGCGCAACGTATTGATGCAGCAGCCGGCGTTTCGCCAGGATCTCGCGGCCATTCGCTCCGAGCCCGGCGAAGAGGCGCAGCCGTTCGTCGCGTTTCTGCGCCTGCCCTCGCCGCCCTCGCGTCCAGCCGCGCCCGATACAGCGATGAAGTTTGTCCCCGAGCCGCTGGCAAACCCCAAAAACCAGGAGTGGGACTGGATCGGCACCGTTTCCCTGAGCGATGAGCAGGCGCCGGTGGTGATCACGGCGAACGCGAAAACCGTCCAGCTCGCTGGCGGGCCCTCCTATCCGTTTCCTGGGGGGAAGCAGGGCGTTGCGCCCGGACCGGAGTCCGTTCTGCCTGTGGATTTCAATTACGACTTTAAGACCGACCTGGTGCTGGCCGGTGCGGGCGGCGTGCGCTTTCTCCGCCAGGATTCTCCGCAGCAGTTCACCGATGTGACTGCGCAGACCAAGTTGCCAGCCGCGATTCTGAATGGCGCGTGGACCGGTGCCTGGGCCGTCGACATTGAAGCCGACGGCGATCTCGACATCGTGCTTGGTGCAGCCGGCGGCGTTCCCACCGTTCTGCGTAACAATGGCGACGGCACCTTTGCGGCGATCCATCCGTTTGCGGGTGTCTCAGGAATCCAACAATTCGTGTGGGCCGATCTGGATGGCGACGGCAATCCGGACGCCTCGCTCATCGACGAGGCGGGGAAGTTGCATGTGTTCCGCAACGAACGCGCGGGCAATTTTCGCGAGATTGCCGTTTCGCCCGCAAAGGGCGCGGTGAAGGCGATTGCAGCGGCGGGCACGCGCCACAGCGGGTCGCTGGATTTATTGGCGGTTCAAACGGACGGCGCCATCGTACGGCTGGTGAATGACAACGGCGCATGGACGGCAACGGAGTTGGCGCGCGTTCCGGATCCAGTAAAGGATTTGGCGGGAGCCGTTCGCCTGCTGACCGCGGATCTGGACAACAACGGCGCGGTCGATCTGATGCTGACGCAAACAGGTGCAGCAGCACAGAGCGCGGGCGCGCAGATCTGGCTCGCCAATCCCGGCGGCACTTTTACGCCGATGGACCATCCGTCCAGCTCCGAGCGCGTGCTCCAGGCCGCAGATATCGACGACACCGGCCATCTTGACCTGCTCGGTCTCGATGCGCAGGGGCATCCGGTGAAGGCCGTCAATCACGGAACGAAGAATTATCACTGGCAGGTGATTCGCACGCGCGCCGTGCAGGCCACCGGCGATCAGCGCATCAATTCGTTCGGTATCGGCGGTGAGGTGGAGATTCGCTCCGGGCTGCTGCTGCAGGCGCAGGCCATCACTGGCCCGGAAGAGCACTTTGGCCTCGGCACATGGACGGAGACCGACGTGGCGCGCATCCTATGGCCCAACGGAACCGTCAATGCGGAATTTGAATTAAAGGACGATCAGGAAGTTCTGGCGCAGCAACGGCTCAAGGGCTCGTGCCCGTTTCTGTTTGCGTGGGATGGCCACGCGATGAAGTTTGTGAAGGACACCGTGCCGTGGGGATCGGCGATCGGCCTGCGCATCAACGCGCTGGGCTCGGCGCGCATTGCGGCCACCGAGGAATGGTACAAAATTCCGCGCAACGCTTTGGCGGAGCATGGTGGCGCCTACGATCTGCGCATCACCGGCGAACTGTGGGAGACGTATTACTACGACTGGCTGGCCATGATGACCGTCGATCATCCCGCTGGGACGGAAGTCTTTACCGATGAGCGCTTCGTGGTTCCACCCGTGAAACTCGGCATCACTGTCACCGAAACCCCGCGCGCGATTGCGCACGCGGGGGACGATCTCGGCAACGATGTGACGGAGATTCTGCGTTCGCTCGACGGAGAATATCTCGACACCTTCGGGCGCGGGCAATATCAGGGCATCACGCGCGATCATTATGTCGAGATCGATCTGGGCGACGATGTGCCGACGAGCGGACCGCTGTGGCTCATCGCGCGCGGCTGGGTGCATCCGTCCGATTCGTCCATCAACGTAGCGCTGAGCCAGGGACAGCATGAGCAACCACAACCGCTGCGTCTCGAAGTTCCCGATGGGCATGGCGGATGGACGGTGGCGCGCCCGAATCTGGGCTTTCCTGCGGGCCGCAACAAGATTTGCCTCATCGATTTGACGGGGATCTTTCACCCCGGAATGTCGCGCAAACTGCGTCTGCGGACGAACCTTGAAGTTTATTGGGATCAGATCCAATGGGCACGCGGTCTGCCTGACACGCCGATGCACGTCACTCATCTCGCACCGACGTATGCCGACCTGCACTACCGTGGCTACTCGACTATTCATCAGGCCAACGCATCATCGCCGGAGATTCCTGATTATCAAAACGTAGCGGCGACGACGCAAATCTGGCGCGACCTTGAGGGCTACTACACGCGCTACGGCGATGTGCGTGAGTTGCTCAACAAAGTTGATGATCGCTACGTGATCATGAATGCGGGCGACGAGATGGCGCTGCGCTTCCCCGTTCCCGCGGCCCCGCAGGCAGGCTGGGTGCGCGATTACGTGCTGACCGGCGATGGGTGGATTAAAGACGGCGACTACAACTCCACCGACTCGGCGACCGTCCAGCCACTGCCGTACCACGCGCGAACCGCATACGACACGCCTTCAGGCGCACTGGTCGATGAGTGGGTCTATCGACATCATCCTGAAGATTGGCTGACGTGGCAGACGCGCTACATCACGCCGGAACCTTTCCATCATGCGCTCAACACAACAGCGGCAGAGGGAGCGCAGCGATGAAGCGTGGTCCGGTAGCGCACATCGTTCTGTGGATTGCGTTTCTCGCCATGCTGGCAACGCCGGCAGTGATGCGGTATCTCGCCGCAAAAAAGGCCAGCGCGCAGACCAGTGATGCGGGCTGCCAGTCGGCGCTGTCGCGTTATGGCTTCTGCTTCACGGAAGTGTCGCAGCAAGCGGGCATTCATTTTGTGCATGATCCGCCGCTGCTGGATGCGAAGCTCTCGGGCATTATGCCGGAAATCGCCTCGATGGGCGCATCGGTCTCGATTGTCGACTTCGATCGCGATGGCTGGCCCGACATTTATGTGACGAACAGTCGCATCGGCAGCAAAAATCATTTATATCGTAACAATCACGATGGCACATTCACCGATGTGGCCGCGCAACTGGGCATTGCCGACGTCAATCAGCCGGGCACCGGCGTTTCCATGGGCGCCGTGTGGGGCGATTACGACAACGACGGCTACGAAGACCTGTTCCTGATCAAGTGGGGCAAGCCGATGCTCTTCCATAACGACCACGGGCATGGCTTTACCGACGTAACCGCGCAGGCCGGCCTGCCGCCGTGGATCAACGCGAACGCCGCGACGTGGCTGGACTATGACGGCGACGGCAAGCTGGATTTGTTTGTTGCTGGCTATTATCCGGAGACGGTCAATCTGTGGCATCTGGAAAACACGCGCATGATGCCGAACAGTTTTGAGTACGCGAACAACGGCGGCCGCAAATATCTCTTCCACAATTTGGGGAACGGCCATTTTGAGGAAGTGAGCGAGAAGGTTGGCATCAAGAGCCGCCGCTGGGCGCTGGCGTGCGCTGCCGCCGATTTGCGAGGAACCGGATATCCCGATCTTTTCGTGGCCAACGATTACGGTGTGTCGGAGTTGTATCTCAACAACCACGGACATTTTATTGAGGCTGGTGCGCAAACCGGCGTGGGCTTCGCGCCCAAGAGCGGCATGAACACGGCCTTCGGCGATATTTTCAATCAGGGAAAATATTCCATTTATGTTTCGAATATTTCTGAAGAGGGCGTCCTGATTCAGGGGAACAATCTGTGGGTTCCTCAGGATGGGAAGACGCTGCACTACGAGAATCTGGCGCGCGACCTGGGAGTGGAACTGGGTGGGTGGAGCTTTGGCGCGCAGTTTGGCGATCTAAATAACGACGGCACGCTCGATTTGTATTTGGAAAACGGCTACATTTCGCTCTCGAAGACGAAGAGCTACTGGTACGACTTCTCAAAAGTGGCGGGCGGGAACAGTTCCATCATCAGCGACGCGGCGCACTGGCCGGCGTTCGACGGGCGCAGCCTTTCGGGTTATCAGCAAAAGAAAGTTTGGATCAACGATGGAGCGGGAAAGTTTATTGACGTGGCACAGGCCGTCGGCGTGACGGATCGCAACGACGGCCGGTCGGTCGCGCTGGCGGATTTGTGGAACACTGGCGCGCTTGATGCCGTGGTCGCTAACCAGGGCGGTCCATTGCTGATCTATAAGAATGAAACAGCGCCGGGGAATGACTGGATCGAGTTCAATCTTGCAGGCACAAAGAGCAATGCCAGCGCCATCGGCGCGCAGGTTACGCTGTATTGGAACGGGCAGCAGCAGGTGCAGGCCGTGACCGGCGGCAGCGGGTTTGCGTCGGAAAACGACCGGCGCGTTCACTTTGGATTGGGGAAGCATCCGCAATTGCAGAAAGCCGTGATTCACTGGCCCTCGGGTGCTGTGCAGACGCTTGATTCGCTTACGCCCAATCAGTGCATCCACGTAAAGGAGCCCGCATGACGCCGCCGACACAAGCCGCGCAGCCATCAAGTTTGTCGCCGCGCCCGGCGTTATGGAAACGCCTGCTCGACAGCCGTTTCACGCCGCCGGTCTTCATCACGCTGATCCTGCTCATCGGCAATTTGTCGTTCGGAATTCTGGAGAGCTACCAGAAGACGCTTCTCGCAATTGCAACCGCCATGGTTGCAGAAATGATGCTGGGGAAGATTTTCACGGGTAAGTGGCCGCATCCGGCCAGTGCTTACATCACCGGCATCAGTGTGGGCATCCTGCTGCGGTCCCCCGCCTTCTGGCCGTACGCGCTGTGCGCGGCGCTGTCCATCGCGTCGAAGTACACGCTGCGCGTGCGCGGCCGTCACATCTTCAACCCGTCGAACTTCGGCATCTGCGCCATGCTGTTTCTCGCGTCGGAGTCGGTCGCGGGCCTCAGCATTCAATGGGGCAACAATCTTGCATCGCTCATCGTCATTTGGGTTTTAGGTGCGCTCATTCTGTGGCGGGCGAAACGCTTTCAGATCACGGCCACTTACGTGATTTCGTTCTTCCTGCTGGCGCTCCTGCGTGCGCACATCACCGGCGACCCGTGGCAGTCGGAAGTCTCGCCGATTACCGGACCGGAGTATCAGCTTTTCATGTTCTTCATGATTACCGATCCCAGAACCACGCTGAAGTCGTGGAAGGGGCAATGTGTGGTCGCGGTCGCCATCGCCGTTGTGGAGATGCTGTTGCGCCTCGATCAGAGCGTCTACGCACCGCTGTACGCGCTGTTCGTCGTTGGGCCGCCGGCGTTGCTGATCGAAATGTATCTGGACGCGCGACGCAAGCGCAGGATCGCCACGGTACAGGCGCTGCGCCCGGAGATGGCCCAATAAGGATGCTGACTCGCTGCATGAATTCTTCTCGTATTGCTTCAGGCAGGCTCTGCGGTCCTGCGGCGCTGCTGGTCGTGCTCGCATTCGCCGGATGCAAAGGCAAACCGGCTCCGGAGACAGCCAGCAGCCCAGCACCTACCGCTGCGCCTGTTGCAACGCCGGTCGCTGCGCCGACTCCAACCACTCCCGCAGTCGCGCCTGCGCGCCCCTCTGGTCCCATCACTTTCACCGACGTCACGGCCCAGGCCGGCATTCACTTTCGTCATAACAACGGCGGGTTCGGCAAAAAATATCTGCCGGAGACGATGGGCTCAGGGGTCTGCGTCATCGATTACGACAACGATGGATGGCCCGACATTCTGTTTGTGAATTCGGCGGACTGGCCGGGACACAAAACGCTCCGCACCACACCCGCGCTCTACCACAACAATCACGACGGCACCTTTACCGATGTGACGAAGCAAGCCGGGCTCGACGTGGAGATGTACGGCCTGGGCTGCACGGTGGGCGATTACGACAACGACGGCTACGACGACCTCTACATTACTGCGATCGGCGGCAGCCATCTATTTCGCAATCAGGGCAACGGACGGTTCACCGATGTAACGGAGAAGGCGGGCGTGGCCGACTCCGGGTTCCCTGCCAGCGCGGTGTGGTTTGATTACGACCACGACGGCAAACTCGATTTGTTCGTCGCGCACTATGTGGAATGGTCCGCCGAGACGGATCAGTTTTGCGCGCTGGATGGCACGCACAAATCTTATTGCACGCCGGAGCGGTACAAGGGCGAGAGCGCGAAGCTGTATCGCAATCTGGGCAACGGACGCTTTGAAGATGTAACGAAGAAGGCGGGCCTCTACGATCCGGGGAGTAAGTCGCTCGGCATCGCGCTGGTGGATCTTGACAACGACGGCTGGCTCAGCCTGCTGGTCACCAATGACACGCAGCCCAACAAATTGTGGCGCAACAATAAGAACGGGGCTTTCACCGATCAGGGCTTTGCCGCGGGCGTGGCCTACAACGACGCGGGCAAGGCCCGCGCGGGCATGGGCACGGATGCTGCCGACTTCGATGACTCCGGACGCCAAAGTCTGGTGATTGGGAATTTCACCAACGAGGGTCTGGCGCTCTATCAGAACCAGGGCGGCGGATTGTTTCTGGATCAGGCCGTCACCGCGGGTTTGGCGGAGCCTTCGGAGCGAGTCCTGACCTTTGGCCTGTTTTTCTTCGACTACGACCTCGATGGCCTGCCCGATATTTTCGCCGCCAACGGACATGTGGCCGATGACGTCAGCGTGCTGCAGCCTTCGCTGCACTATGCAGAGCCTCCAATGCTGTTTCGTAACCGCGGCGGTGGCAAGTTCGAAAATATGTCGGACAAGGTCGGCCCGGCGCTGCGTCAGCCGATGGTGGCGCGGGGCGCCGCGTATCTGGATTACGACAACGACGGCGACCTCGACGTCGTCGTGAGCACCAACAACGGCCCGGCTCGTTTGCTCCGCAACGATAACGGCAACCGCAACGACATGCTGCGCGTGAAGCTGGTCGGAACGAAGTCGAATCGCGATGCGATTGGCGCGAGGGTCACCGTAACCACGGCCAGCGGCCAGAAAATGATGGAAATGGTGAAGACCGGCTCTAGCTACCTTTCACAGAGCGAATTCCCGCTGACCTTCGGGCTGGGCAAGCCAGAACCGGGCAAATCCGTGAACGTCGAGATCGCGTGGCCCAGCGGGCGCAAAGAATCCCTGGCGCAAGTGGCCGCGGATCAATTCATCACGGTGGAAGAGGGGAGAGGAATCGTCAGCGCGCGGGCCATCGACTTCTCGCCGGCGTTCGAACGCTGATCGGCCGCCGTGTTAGAAAGTCGCGCCGCCGTAGTTAGGCTGGTTGCTCACCACTTCTTTTCCGCCGCTGCGCCCGATCACGTAAACCTGTCCCGGCAGCGTTGGCACGGCGTCCGGAGCAGTCCACAGCCAAACGCGCTCCGGGCCGGACCAGAGATTCGCCACGGCCGCCTCGTCCACAAAGAGCGAGGGGTTTGCTGAATCCGGCGGGACGGGATTGGCGTGGCCGGCATTTCCATGCAGGATGAGCACCTGGCGCTCGAGATAGAAGACAAAGGATGACGCCGTGTTGAAGGGGCCGTTGACGACGATCACATCAGTGGGATGAACCTCGGGCTTGATAGCCTCGGCGAGAATCTGCGACGAAAGAATCGGCGAAAACGTGTTGAGCGCCAGATGCGCGGCGATCAGAATGGCGACCGTCATGCCCGCCAGAAAGCAGTTGGCCATGCGCGCGTTGTCGCGCAGTCGATACCAAAGGCAGGCGGAAACGCCGACCACCAGCGATGCGAGAACGATCGACAGCGGGACTTTGAACAGGCCCATGGCGTTCAGCCGCATATCGAATAAATAAGTAAAGAACACAGCGCGGTGGCCGGCATTTGGGCGCAGGAGCGTGGCGATATCCACACCCGGCGCGGGTGGCGGCGCGACGAACAGGTAGTACGCGACCAACGCGGCGGCAGCCATCCCGACGAAGAACAGAATCCAAGCAGCGATGCGGCCCTGGTGATGAGCCTGGGCCTCATCTTCAGCGAGCCATCCTCCGGCCAGCAGGGCCATGGGCGGCAGCGCCGTCAGCAGGTTGAATTCGAGGCGCGCCGTAAAGCTGAACCACACCAAAACGACGCCGATCCACAACAGGCAGAAGAGGCGCGCCAGGCCGCGGCGTTCGCAGTCCGGCGAAGCGCCGATGCGGAGTGCGCGGATGGAGAAGGTGCACCACGGCGCAACCCAGAGCAGGATCAGCAGCCAGAAAATCACCAGCGGAACGCGTCCTCCGCCGATCGATGGCATCAGACTTTCGAGCCGGCTGTGTCCGGAGGCAATCTTCGAAGCGATATGCCACGGCAGCACCATCGCCACAAACAGCAGGATGGCGGGCACGGGATACCAACGCAGCGCATGGTGCAAATTGCGCGTGAACAGCAGATAGAGAAACGCAATAGTGACGGGGAAAACGACGCCGGCCAATCCCTGCGTGAGCACTCCAAGCGCGCAGGCAGCCCCAAAGCCGAGCGCGGTGCCGAGACGATGTTTTTCCTGGCTCAACGAACGCCAGAAGAAGTTCAGGGCAAGCGTGACCCACAGGCACAGGAAGACGTCGCGCAGAAGAAGATGCCCGAAGAGGAAGACCCCGTATGAAGTGATGAGGGCCAACGCGGCGTAGAAGGCGGCGGCAGGGGAGCAGAAGAGGCGGCGGCCCAGGGAAAATGTGGCGACGAAAAGAAAGAGGGTCGCGAGCGCGATGGGCAGGCGCGCAGCCCAGTCGCTAAAGCCGAAGACGCGGAAGCTGCTGGCGATAGACCAGTAGAGCAGCGGTGGGTGCTGGGCGTACTGGATGCCGTTGGCCAGCGGGGTGATCCAGTGGCCCGCGGTCAGCATTTCGCGGGCTATCTCCGCGCTCAGGGCGTCGTCGCCGTCCAGCAACGGCGGCTTGACCATGGAGAAGGAGGCGTACAACAACACCCAGAGCCCGAGCAGCGGAAACACAAATCGCTTGGCGGTGCGCAGGCTGGTCATCAGGCCGATTATAGAGAAGCGCCCGTCCGCCGTGCGTTCCGGGAGGCGGCATGGGACGGAACACCCTAGACCTGGAGCGCTCTTGCCACCCAGTTTAGCGAATCCACATACATGGTAGAGACCGCGCTCTCTGTCAGGTTGAGGGCAAGGCGGAGAGTCTCGCAACGTTGCCAGTCGCAGGATTCAAGGGAGCGTACCAGTTCGAGAGCGATGCTCAGCCCTCCCGAGTCGCCCATTAGGGCGGCTTTCATCTCGCTGCTAATAGGCAGAGTTTTCAGAATGCGCGGCATCGGTGTTTCCAGCAGAGCGTCCAGCAGGGAGAGTATGCCGAGCAGATAGAGTTCCGACGCCTGCTGCTGCATGGCGGGGGCCACCAACTCGCAGAAGCGGGCACGGGCCAGCGCCATGGAAACCAGAGGGGCCGGGCGATGGCCGCTGAGAACCCCGGCCAGGGCTACCGTGACCATGCGGCGCACGGCATCGTCGCCCACCAGCAGGAGCGCTTCGCGAACACTGGAGATGACCCCCGCATGGCCCTGCAGCGCGGAGTTCGCCAGCCGCAGCACCCGATAACAAAGGCTGGCGTCGGACATCACCAGCGATTCCACCTCGGCCAGATTGGCCGGAACATTGTGGAGCGCAGCCAGCAGGCGCAGGTAGACCAGCCGATTCTGAGGAACCCTGTGCGACATTAGCAGGACGGGACGTGAGAAGAAGTAGCCCTGAAAAAGCAAACATCCTTCTCCGCGCGCCACGAGCATTTCCTCTTCCGTTTCAATCTTCTCGGCGATGCGCAGGGCCCAGTTGCCATCCAGCATCCTGTAAATATCGCGCCGGATGGCCGGAGACGAGGTGCGGAAGTCGATCTTCACGAAGTCGGCAATGTCGAGCAGCGGAGCGCGCCGGGGGTCGAAAAAGAAGTCGTCGAGGGCAAAGCGGTAACCCTGCTTCTTCAGGGCTGCGCAGTTCGACATGAGCGCAGGATCGGGATTCACGGTCTCGGGGATTTCGAGCACGGTGTGCGTGGGCGACAAGATGCTCACCAGGCCGTCGACCAGCGTGTCGCGCGTACAGTTGACGAACGCAAAGGTCTCGTCCGGCTCCGGCATCAGCATCATCCAGTGGTCCACCACTTCGCGCGTTGCCTGTTCCGGGTCGCCGGTGAAGTGATTCGCCAACCCCGCGCGAAAGAGCAGTTCATATCCGTAAAGGCGCGACTTTTCGTCGACGATGGGCTGGCGTCCCAAATAGCGAGTGGGCATGAGGCTCCGTACACCCTGGTTGTCCGGATCGCTGGTGTCGAGGGGTAGCTCTGCCGTGCCCATTGGTTCTCCTCAATTCCATATGCTGTCGCCTGTCGCATCCGGAGGGAAGCGCCGGGCATCCTCTTCTGTATCGGCAGAGTCCACCCGTGGCATCAGAGGAGTGGTGCAGGAGCCGCGGTTTGGGTTGCGAACAGCTTTGCGGAGCCCATTGCCGCGAGGTTTCCCCCTCTTCCTCTCCCGTACACTGATTCTTCCGATGTCGACTGTAAAAGCCAGGCACCGCCTGCGAAAATTCCGATTTGAAACTCCGCAAAAGATCGCGGCGGGGCTGCTCCTGCTGCTGTTGGCGCAATGCCTTTGGGTGAGTCTGCGGCAGACTCTCTCCGAAACGGATTTCCAGTATGCCCGCTGCGGCCGTGAAATGTGGGAACGGCCCTCGCCGCTGACCGGCTACTTCACCACGTGCGGCAATATTCACGACGGGACGCTGGCGTATCGCGCGGCAGGATTGCCGCTGACGATCGAGCGCATTTTGGCAGGGCAACCCTCCACCACGGCGACCTGGGAGATGCGGCACGATCTGCTCACCATCCGGCTCGCGCTGCGCCTTCCGTTTATCCTGGCGGCGCTGGGCCTGGGCGCATGCCTGTGGTGGGTGACGCGCAGACTGTTTGGGAACGAGGGCGGGTACATCGCGCTGGCTCTCTACTGCTTCATGCCGTCCGTGGTGCGCTCGGCGACCAATCCGAATAATGAAATCCTCGCCGGTTTGGGGGTTTTCTCCTCCATCTACCTGGCGATTGGGGTGGCCCATGCCCTGCAGGGGCCGCGCAGCAAGGGCCGGCCGCGCATCGTGCTGCTCACGGTCGCGCTGGGTTTCACCGCGGCAGCCCACATCAGCGCTTTTATGCTGGTGCTGGTGCTGGCTGTTGCGTTCATGGCCTGGGTCGCGGAAGGACGCCGTGCGTATCTGCCCACGCTGCTGATTGTGTGGGTAGTCGGCGCGCTGTTTCTGCTGTTCGCGTCGTACGCGTTTCGTCCGGACGCGTTCAGTTATGTCTTCCGCAGCGCGGCAGGTCGTATGTGGGTTTCGCTCGAGCCCGCGCGATGGTTCTTCACCGATCCTGCTAACTCGGCGCTGACCATCGCCCTGCTCGGATCGCTGGCGCTCTATGCGATCCACCGCCGCTCGCGCTATTTCGGCAACACCACGCCGCTGCTGGTGGGCGCTCTGTTGATGGTGGTGGTGACCACCGGCGTTGCCTCCAAACCCTGGCTGTGGGCGCTGCCGTTTCTCATCACGTTTGTCGGAGGCGTCTTCGCGGACGCGCTCGAGAGCCGCAGTCGCAAGGCATTTCTTTGGGCGACCGGCGTAGTGCTGGTGGCGCAGGCAGGTCTATGTTTAGCAAGTTTGCCGGGGATGACGCGCTAGGCGGGCCGGTTCAGCTTAGCCCGCAGCGCGCGCTGAATCTTCTCCTGCCGTTATCGCGATGGCGTCATTGCGCAAATCCCGCACTCGTTCCCCAATCGCGTACTTCAGCTTCTCCACGCCCAGGCCGCTGACCGCGGAGATGGCGTAGAACGGCAGCTTCCGCCGCTTCGCCAACGCCTGCAGCTTCTTCAGCTTGTCGGGGTTGGCGACGTCCGCTTTCGAAGCAACCACGATCATCGGCTTCTCCGCGAGTCCGTGGCCGAAGCTCTTCAGCTCCTCCATAATCACGCGAAAATCCGCGGTGGGATCGGGACGTCCGTCGGAATCCGACACATCGACCAGGTGCACGAGGATGCGTGTGCGCTCGATGTGGCGCAGAAACTGCACGCCCAGACCCGCACCCAGATGGGCGCCTTCAATCAGGCCAGGTATATCTGCGACCACGTAGCTCTCTTCATGCGGCGCTTCGCCGATCGAGACGACACCGAGGTTCGGTTCGAGCGTGGTGAATGGGTAGTCCGCAATCTTGGGGCGCGCCGCTGAGATGCGCGAGATTAGTGTGGACTTGCCCACGTTCGGATAGCCCACGAGGCCGACATCCGCGAGAATGCGCAGCTCGAGCCGATAATTGCGCTCTTCTCCTTCGCGACCCAGCTCGTGTTCGCGCGGAGCCTGATGGGTCGACGTGGCGAAATGCTGATTGCCGCGTCCGCCGCGCCCGCCCTTCGCCACCACCACTCGCTCGTCAGGGCGCGTGAAGTCGTGAATCAGCTCGCCAGTATCGGCGTCAAACAGCATCGCGCCGACGGGAACTTTCAGGATGGTGTCCTTGCCTTCGCGGCCACTGCAATTCGACCCCATGCCGTGCTCGCCCCGCTCCGCCTTGTGCTCCGGGTTGAAGCGAAAAAAAATCAGGGTGTTGTGGCGCTGGCTCGCTTCCATGATCACATCGCCGCCATGGCCGCCGTCGCCGCCGGAAGGTCCGCCGCGCGGGACAAATTTTTCACGCCGGAAGGCCATGCAGCCATTACCGCCGTCACCGGCTTTTACGCGTATTTTGGCTTCATCGATAAACATTCGCTCCCTTTAGTGTAGCCAATCCAATAGGCTCAAGACACCTTCCGGAATTTGTCCTCCAGACTGGCGCGATTCCAGTCTGCTTTTGCGAGGAAAACGTGCGCCTCCAATGGGTTGCGAATGCGGTCATGCTGGCGCTTCTGTGCGCCACCTGCTGCCCGGTCTGCCTCGCCCAGTCCGATACTGGCGGGTCCGTGAGCGGGCGCGTGTTTGGGCCGGATGGCCGGGGCATTCCTGGAGCACTGATCCGGATCGAAAGCGCGACGTCGGGCGGACATAACGATGCAGCGTCCGATGCCCAGGGACAATTCCGCTTCGCCGAGGTGCTACCTGGGGAATACCGGCTCCGTGTCCATGTCAGCGGCCTGTCGGAGTGGGAAGCGGATCACCTTATCGTCGGGTTGGGGACTGCAACTCGATTGAATGCAGCACTTGCGCCGCTGTCCCTGCACCGTACGATCCTGGTGGACGCGCGCCTCGCCAGCGCCGCCCCAGCCGCTGGCATGGACGCCGCGGATCTCGGCACTTTGCCCAATAACGGCCACAACTGGGCGAGCTTCGCAGCGATCTTCAGCCCGTCGACGCCGGGAAGCGATGGGGGCCTCAGCTTTGGCGGCCTTAGCCCGCTCATGAACAGCATTGCCGTCGATGGAACCGACAACAATCTCGCCTTCCGCGGACGCGAGCGCGGAAGCGGTGCGACCAGCGGCGGGAATGGCTTTGCCACCGCGCCGTCGGCGGTCAGCGAATTCCAGATGAACGCCAGCGGAACGGAGCATGAGCCAGGGCGCGCCGGCAGCGGCGGCCTCAGCACCGTCACGAAGAGCGGCTCCAGCCACATGCACGGTCAGGCCACGTTCTACGATCGCAGCGCCATCGGCCAAACCTTTAACGCTTACGACAAAGTGATGCAGGTGGAACCGGCTGGAACCGCGGTGACCGCAACTGGCCAGCCAGTGTTGCTTCTGAATGGGCAGCCCATCACCTACGTCGAGGTTCCGTATCACGCGCCCGATCGCCGCCAGGAATGGGCGGTCGACGCGGGCGGACCTATCCGCCGCGATCGCCTCTTCTGGTTCTTTGCGTGGGAGCAGCACGAGCGAAACGATCCGGCCGTGGCGCGAGCCAATGAGCCTCAGGTGTTTTTCTTTCCGCCGTCCGGCCCGACTCTTACCGCGCTCGAAGCGCGCCTGCTGAAGAGCACCAACCCCATCGTGACGCAGTGCGCGGGAACCGGAGCACAGGGCGACGGATCTACTGCGATAGCCGCCTGCGCCTACTCAGTCGTGCTGAATCAGCTCGATGGAATGCTGGGCGCCGTTCCGCGTTCGACGCGGCAAACGATTGTCTTTCCGAAGCTGACGTGGATCATCAACAGCCGCAATCAGCTTGTGGGACAGTACAACTCCATGCGCCGCACGTCTCTCCACGGCGCGCTCAGCGGAGCATCGGAGACCGATGCGATGGGCAGCTTCGGCAACAGCTCCACCAGCGACGATGCTGCGGTCGCGCGCTGGGATTGGGTGGCTACGCCGCTGCTGATGAACAGCGCGCATTATCAGTTCAGCCGCGATGTGCTGGCGCAATCGCCCGCGCCGCTCACTCCGTTCGAGCAACAATTCGCCGCAAATTCGTGGGGCCTGCCGGCGCAAATTTCCATCGATCGCAGCCAGGGCTTCACCTTCGGCACGCTCTCCTCGGTCAACAAACGCGAGTATCCCGCCGAGACGCGCCAACAGTTCACCGACGCAGCCTCGTGGATCCACGGCCGCCACGCGCTGCGCATCGGGTACGACTACAACCACGTTCTCGACGACGTGGAGGGCATGAACGGCGAAAACGGCGAATATTCGTACGCCACGCTGCTCGACTTCCTCTCCGACATGCTGTCGCCGAACAGCTGCGACGGTTCAACCGCCAGCGTTGGTCCGTATCCGTGCTACACGCGCTACCGCCAGACGCTGGGCCACTCAAACTGGTGGTTCGATACCGCGGACTATGCCGCGTTTGCGGCCGATGAGTGGAAGCCGGGGCGCAACATCACGCTCACCCTCGGCCTGCGTTGGGACGAAGAGCGCTTACCCAACACGAATTCGGCGCTCGTCAACGCAGAGATCCCCGAAACGGCGAAGCTGCCCCACAACCGCGACGACTTTGGTCCGCGCGGCGCGTTCGCGTGGGATGTTTTCGGACGCGGGAGCACCGTCTTCCGCGGTGGTTTCGGCCTATACTACGCGCGCATTCCCAATGCGACTGTGTTCAGCGCGCTCACTTCCACGGGAACCGCGAGCTCGACGCGGGCCTATTC
>DATHQV010000097.1:0-41935 GCA_035482355.1 Acidobacteriaceae bacterium
TCGACGACAAGGACCCACTGATCGCAGCGTGGCGCCGCGTCTTCCCTGCCCTGTTTCAGGACGCTGCGGCGATGCCTGCGGATCTGCGGCGGCACGTGCGGTATCCGCAACTGCTGCTGGAAGAGCAGGCGAGTGTTTACGGCCTGTATCACATGAGCGATCCGGATGTTTTCTACAACCGCGAGGATCTGTGGACAGTGGCGTCGGAGCTGGGCGTGAGCGACGCGGGCGATCAGCAGGCGCGGACGATGGAGCCGAACTACGTTCTGATGAAACTGCCGGGCGAATCGAACGTGGAGTTCGTGGAGATTCTCCCGTTTACGCCGGCCAACCGCAATAACCTTATTGGGTGGATTGCCGGACGCAGCGACGGCGACAATTATGGCAATGCTGTCGTCTACGACTTCCCCAAATCCAAGCTGGTGGACGGGCCGATGCAGATTGAAGCGCGCATCGATCAAAACGCGCAACTTTCCGGGCAGCTGACTTTGTGGAATCAGCAGGGATCGCATGTGCGCCGGGGCACGCTGCTGGTGATTCCGTGCGGGAAAGCGTTGCTGTACGCCGAGCCGATTTATTTGCAGGCGCAGCAGAGCCCCATGCCGGAGCTGCGGCTGGTGGTGCTGGCACTGCAGGATCGCCTGGCCTACGGGCCAACGTTTGAAGCGGCGATGCAGTCGCTGTTTGGCGGGAACACTTCGTCGCTGACTGCTGAGGCGGGTCCGCAGGAGGGTGCGCAGACGGGGAAGGCTTCGGCGACTGCTGGCGTTATTGGTGCAACGGGGGATCGGGATGCGTTGAGTCGTCGGGCTGCGCAGGATCTGGCCGATTACGAGCGCCTCACGGCTCAAGGAAAGTTGGCGGAGGCGGGACAGAAGCTCGAAGACCTGAAGCGCAAGCTCGACGAGTTGCAGGCGAGCCCGCGATAGACGCGGTGCGCTCAGGATTTCGCGTGCGTGATCAGTGCTCCATTGGCGGGGCCGGGGAGCCGTCGGACCAGGCGGCGAGCGGGACCATGAAGATGATCATGTGGTCTTCAGCATCGTTCGCCGCGAGCACGGGAGAACCGTCGAGATTGGCGCCCCAGGATTTTTCGTCGCCACTGGGAACGAACCACATCAAGTGGGGGTGCCAGTTTTTGGCTCCGTCGTTCAGGTACTGCTCTTTCGACATCATGTAGGCCATGGCGCCGGGCTCGAGGGCGGGCAGTTGCTTCGCGTCGAACGCGGCGGCAATCGCCTTCGCGATCTCTGGCCGAGTGCGGCCTTCGATCACCAGTTTGGTCCTGAGGAAGATGGTGGGCAGGTAGGTCCTGGCGGCTGCGGCATTCACGCAATTCGGGCTGCGGTTTTTGGGATTGAAGAATTCCGAGAAATCGGTGGAGGCGGCAAAGGCTCGCTCCACCAGACACACGAACCCGTTGCTTCCCTTCACTGCGGTCGTGTAGCCGGTTGGGCCCAGCACCAGGATTTCGGCTTCCTGAGAGACGGATGGGGGAGCGGCAGTGCGGGCCAGGGCAATTTCAGCCGCTGGATCCGCGATGAGGTACTCACTGAACGGGGCGCGGGTGGGATAGGGATTGTCCGCGGTTGGCGCTTGCGCGTGACCCGCTGCCGCGGGAAAACCACCCAGCGTGAAGAATGCCAGGGCAAGGAGGCTGATCGTTGTCTTCTGCATGGAGATCTCCGGTACAGGGACTCTCGCCCTAAGATTTGGAAACAATCATACCGAGCGTGCCAGAGAGCCGTTGCGCCACGATAGAGCGACAGAATTTTGGGCGTCCATGACCACTCTTGCGATCTGGCGATTATCTGGTTATTGAGGTCAGCGTATTGAGGCCGCGACACTGTGTCGCAGCGCCGCATAGGGCGGCGAGATCTCAGTCCGGTGGGATCCAGGTGAATTTTTCCTGGGTCAGCCGAAATTCGGAGAGGTCCTTGCGGTGCCAGGTGGAGTCTGCGGTGTTGCTCACTTCGGTAACGCCGGTGTGTGCATCGAGCGCGAGGTCGACGCCGTCCTGGAAGTGGTTGGGAAGCTCGATGTTCATACGTTTCGGCGAATCAAATGCCAGGGTGGTCCAATGGTCAGCTCCGGGGCTGACTTTATATTCCTGCTGGAGTTTCGAGGTGAAGAGCGAACCGGAGGATGGAGCTGAGAAGATATCGGCGATCCATATACCGTAGCTCGGCGATTTTTGCGCCGCGGCCAGGTCAGCTTGCTCGCTGCGATATTTCTGATGCGCGGCACTGCAGGCAACAGTGGACGGTCTCTTTCAAAGATTCCGCGGGAGCGCCGTCGCGTATCTTGATTGGATTGGTGCTCAAAATCTCGGGAGCCTAAGGGCCGATGTAGGGAAAGTGGAATTCAGCGATACTCCCATTTCAACCGTGTAATGAGCAAGACAAAATGTAGGGGGAACCGCTTGACCGTCGATGGAGGCACCACCTGGCCTGGGTACAGCGGGCCTTACTGCCACGCACCAATGCCGTAACCGGAGGCCGAGATGAAGAAAATGCATCCGGGGCCTTGACAACGCATAACCGTTTGGTTATGGTTTATTCGTGACGCTGGCTAATCCCAATCACGTGTTCCGGGCGCTCTCCGATCCGACGCGCAGGGCGATTTTTGAAGAGTTGACGCGGCACGGCGAACAGACGGTTCACGCACTGACGCGGTATGCCGGGGTATCTCAGCCTGCTGTTTCGAAACACCTGACGGTGTTGAAAAGAGCGAAGCTGGTGCGGCATCGCCGGGATGGACGGGAAACGCACTATCGCGCACAGGCTGACGCGCTGGCTCCGATGGTGGATTGGCTCGATCGCTATGGCGCGTTCTGGCGCGAGCGATTCGACAAACTTGAAGGCCTGCTGAACAGGATGGAACCATGAGCGCTTCTGCCCCAGCACTAACTCTCGTGGTTGAACGGGAGATGCCGCATCCGCCGGAAAAGATTTGGCGCGCGCTTACGCAAGGCCAACTCATCCAGGAGTGGCTGATGACGAATGATTTCCAGCCGGTGGTGGGCCACCGTTTCAGCTTCCGCGCAACGCCGGTGAAGAACTGGAGCGGGGTTATTGAATGTGAAGTTCTGGTGGTTGAACCGCATGCACGGCTCGCTTACACGTGGGGCGCCCTGGGACCGGGGAGCACGGTGACATGGACACTGACACCGACCGAGGGCGGCACGCATTTGCGCATGGAGCAAACCGGGTTCGAATCGGAATCAGGCGCCAACTATAAGGGCGCGAGCTACGGGTGGAAGAAGTTCATTGGCAATCTGGAACGCGTTGTTGAAGGACTGGAGTGAATATGAAAACACACAAAGTTGCGTATTGGATTTCGACGATCCTCATAGCGTTTTTTATTGGAAGCGGGGGTATTTTCCAATTGGCGCGTGTGCCCACAACAGTGGATGGCTTTGTGAAGCTCCTCCACTACCCTGCTTACTTCGTGACGATTCTGGGGTTTTGGAAACTGACGGGAGCCATTGCGATCCTCATTCCGCGTTTTCCGCGACTGAAGGAATGGGCGTATGCCGGTATTTTCTTTGACCTGACCGGCGCGGCCGCGTCCTGTGCTGCGGTCGGCGGTTACGGCGCTTATGGTTTCCACGTCATCGTTCCGCTCATTCTTGCCGGCGTCACGGTAGCATCGTGGGCGCTGCGGCCCCCCTCTCGCAAGATCGGCATCCTCTTCCCATCTAAGACAGGAGCAACGCAATGAAAATCAAAGTGACCAGTATTCACGTGGACGATCAGGAAAAGGCCCTGCACTTCTACACCGAAGTTCTGGGCTTCGTGAAGAAAACAGACTTCAGCCAGGGGCCGTATCGCTGGCTAACCGTAGCATCAGCGGAAGAGCCGGACGGAACGGAGCTGCAGCTGGCGCTGAACAACAATCCGGCGGCCCAGGCGTATCAGCAGGCGCTGTTCCAGCAGAACCAGCCGGCGGCCATGTTTTTTACGGATGATCTGCAGGCCGATTACGAACGGATGAAAACGCACGGTGCGGAGTTCACCATGCCGCCCACGGACGTGACGGCTTCGAAGATCGCGATGGTGAAGGACACCTGCGGCAACCTGATTCAGGTGACGCAACTGATGCGCTGGCAGGGCTGACTCGATTCGCCGCTGAGGGCTGAGATCGCTCAGCCCTTCGCCGTGTTCAGAGCAATGGCGGCGAGGATGAGGGCTTTGAGGGCTTTCTCATTCACCTCGTCGCCCTGGCGGAAGTCGATGGCGCGCCTGACTCGACCATCGAGGCTGGAATTAAAAAGGCCTGCGGGGTCGTCGAGCGATGCACCTTTGGCGAATGTCATTTTCACGACACTCTTGTAGGTTTCGCCAGTGCAAATGATGCCGTCATGGTAAAACACCGGCGTTCCCATAAATTTCCATTCCTCGACGACCTGAGGGTCGGCTTGGTGGATCAGCGCACGGAGGCGGGCCAGCAATTCTCCACGCCAGTCGCCCAGTTCCTCGATTTTCTCATCAATCCGTCGCGAGGCGGATTCGGTTTGTTCGGAACCACTCTTTTTCTTCTTCATGGATGATTGTCTTCCCTGCTTTCTTGCTGGCTGCCGTCGCAGCCATAATCTACAACAAATAAAACAGTCTTTGAAAGAGGTCGGCTTGCCATTTGGATCCGGCTTTTTCCGGGCTGCTAGGGAGCAGGATTTTCGTGGGGGTGGAGGTCGCGGTCGCGGACTCCGATGAGGTAGAGGAGTCCGTCGAGGCCGAGGTTGGAGATGGACTGGTCGGCGGACTGGCGGACCAGCGGTTTGGCGCGATAGGCAATGCCCATGCCGGCGAGGTTGAGCATGGGGATATCGTTGGCGCCATCGCCGACGGCAACAACCTGTTCGAGAGAGATGCCTTCGGCGTTGGCGATCTGCGCGAGGAGGTCGGCCTTGCGGTTTCCGTTGACGATGGGCGGAATGACGCGGCCGGTAACGACGCCGTCGACGATTTCAAGCTCGTTGGAGTGGACGTAATCGATGCCGAGGCGCTGCTGGAGATGGCGCGCGAAGAAGGAGAATCCGCCGGAGAGGATAGCGGTTTTGTAGCCGAGGAGGCGGAGGGTGCGGATGAGGCGTTCCGCGCCATCGGCGAGCGGGATGGTTTCGAGGAGCGCGTAGAGGCGATCGGCGGGAAGGCCCTGCAGAAGGGCGAGACGGCGGGTGAAGCTTTCGTCGAAAGCGAGCTCGCCGCGCATGGCGGCTTCCGTGATGCGGGAGACCTGATCGCCGACTCCGGCGAGGCGGGCCAGCTCGTCGATGACTTCGCCCTGGATGAGGGTGGAATCCATATCAAAAACGAAGAGGCGGCGATTACGGCGGAAGATGCTTTCGCGCTGGAAGCCGATGTCGATGGAGAGCTGCTGCGCGGCCGCGAGGAATTCCGCGCGCATGGGGAGCTCGCGAGAGGCGTCGCCGCTGACGGCGAGCTCGACGCAGGCGTTGGCGGGAGCGTCGGAGGGCGTGAGCTGGCCGGAGAGACGGTCGATGCGATCGACGTTCATTCCGTGGGCGAAGAGGATGGCGCTGACGCGGGTGAGTTGTTGCGCGGTGATGGAACGTCCGAGGATAGTGATGATGAAGTGGCTGTGGTGGAGGCCGTGCAGCCAGTGCTGGAGCGCGGTGCGGGGGATAGTTTTGAAGCGGGCCTGGAGGCCGAGATCGTGGGCGCGGGCCTGCAACGCGGTTTTGAGGGCGGCGAACTGTGCGGCGGGCGGGACTTCGATGAGGATGCCGAGCGAAAGCGATTCGTGAACGACAGCCTGACCGATGTCGAGGAGGCTGACGTCGAATTCGGCGAGGATGCCGGTGAGCTGCGTGGTGAGGCCTGGGGCATCGTGACCGGCAAAGTGGACGAGCACGGTTTCATGGGGGGATGCGTAGGTCATCGTTTTTTCGAATATACCGGAGGTGCGAGGTGGGTTGACGCGGGTATGCTCAAGGGCAAGAGAAAGCGATGGGCAGAGTGGAGGCGTGGCGATGAAGGGATTGCAGAGTGTGTGGGCGGCGGTTTTTCTGGCGGTGCTGATGACAGCCGGGTCCTGGGCGCTGGCGCAAAATCACCCTGATGAGCTGAACGTATTCCATGACGCTGCGGGGCGGACGAGCTTTCCTATTGAGCTGAGCCAGGGAATGGTGATTGTGCCGGTGTCCATTGGCGGGTCGGCTCCGCTGCGATTTGTGCTGGATAGCGGGTCGACGCGGACGTTGATCGATCGGGAGGTGGCGGCCTCGCTGGGATTGAAGGAAGGCGATGCGGGTTCGCTGCAGGGGGCTGGGGCGGGGCGGATTCCGACGCACAGTTTGCACGACGTGGATCTGCGGATGCCGGGCCTGGAGACACGAGGCTACGACTGCTTTACCGCGGATTTGAAGCCTCTGGAGCAATCGATTGGCACGCGGGTGGATGGGATTCTGGGCTACGGATTTCTGGCACGGTTCGCGATCACGGTGGACTTTGAAGGGAAAGAGATGACGGTGGAGTTGCCGACGGCCTATCACGCGAGGCCAGGGTTTGAAGAATTGCCGCTGGAGATTCACGATCAGTGGGCGTTTGTGAAAGGCGAACTGGTGTTTCCGGGAACGGTCACGGTGCAGGACAGTTTCTTTATCGATTTGGGATCGAGCGACGCGGTGGATCATCCGATTGTGAAGACATTGCAGAGCCGCAGAACGAGCGCGAGCGGCGTGGGGCTGGGCACTCCGGTGGAGGGCGCAGTGGCGGAAGCTACGTCATTCCGGATGGGGAGTTTCACGATGAAGGATCCGACGGTCGCGTGCTGCGGGGCTACCGACGCTACCAGCCGCATGATCGGGACGGATGTGTTGCGGCGTTTTACGGTGACGTTCGATTACCCGGCTTCGCGTTTGTTTCTCAAACCGAACCGTTCCCTGCACGCGCCGTTTACCTCGCCTCACTAGCGGTGCGCTGTGATCGCGGCGATGGTGACGAGGACGGGACCGTCCGCGAAAAAGATGGAACCCATCGGGTTGCGGGTTATTGGCTACCTCCAGACGCTATGATCGTCTCCTGATGAAAAATGCTCGTTATCTGTTGATTGTTTTGTTGGCGCTGGTGGGTGGCGTGGGGTACGGACAGGGGACGGCTCCGACCTTCCGTTACAACACGGCGCATGGCGCGATGACACTGCCGGGGCGGGATCCGGCGCAGGGCGGGACGACGGTGATTCCAACGGTGCTGGTGCCGGTGCGGCTGGAGTTCAACGCGAGTCCGACCGCAGTGACGCTGGATGCTGCGGGGGATGTTCGGCAGGTGCTGCGTTCGCCGGTGTTCTCGAAGATGACATTCGGAGCGGAGGAGCCGACGCAGTATGTGGATGCGATGCTCCGCGCTACAGCGGGAAAGCCCTCGGGATGGCACACGCTGCTGGGGCAGCCTGAAGTGCGACCGGTGACGGTGGAGGTTCCGGTGGGCGACGGGTACGTGCTCTCGTCGAAGCGAACCGGGACGCGGCTGGGGATGGTGGATGCGGAGTATCTGGAGCGGGAGATTTTCAAACAGATTCCGCGGCAGGATGGGAAGCTGGTCATCGTAGTGACGCGGAATACCGCGTATTACACCTATGGCGACGCGACGGTGTGCTGCACGTGGGGCACGCACGGTGTGGATGCGGCGACGGGCAACTCCTTTGCGCTGGGGTCGTATCTGGGGGCGGTGCCGCCGCTGGTGCAGGAGCACGACGTGCAGCCGCTGACGGAGCAGTTGGCGGAATGGGTGAACGATCCCCTGCACGACCCGCTGTTTCATCTGGCGTTCCGGACGCCGCTGCCGGCGGGCGAAAATATCGTGCCGACGTGGAAGTGGCCGGAGGTGCCGGGGGTCTCAGAAACCGGATGCGGAGGGAATAGTCCGGCGACGCGGTATACGCTCGAGGATCCGCTGAATACGAACAACCGCAGCGATCTGCCGTCTGGGCTGGCGTGGGTGGGGCATGAGCGGGGCGCGGCATGGCATTTGGCGGATGTGGCGCTGATGGGCTGGTACACGGGAGGAACGGGGCCGTACAGTTTTCCCGATGCGGGGATTCTGAAGGCGGGCGCAATTCCCTGCCCTGAATTTCATCCGCCTGCTCCGGGAACGGCGCAGCAGACCCTGGCACCGGCTCCGCCATCATCCGTTGCGGCGGTTCCGTCGACGGGAGCGAAGAACGGGCACGAACTGATTGGGTACTGGACGGGGAGCGGGCCGGGGGGAACACTTCTGCGGCTGCGCGATGTGTCGCCGCAGTGGGATGTGATCATTGTGGCGTTTGCCGATGTGAACCACACGGCTCCGGAGGGCACGTTGAAGCTGCATGTGCGTCCGGGGATGGACCTGGCGCAAATGAAGGACGATATTGCGTGGTTGAAGAGCCAGGGGAAGAAAGTGCTTATCTCGCTGGGCGGCGGCGGAGAATATTTCACGCTGGCGCAATCGGCGAGCATTCCGAATTTCGTGAACTCGGTGACGCAGATCGTGACGGACTACGGGTTCGATGGGATCGACCTGGACTTCGAGGCGCCGTCGCTGGTGCTGGATCCGGGAGACGCGGACTTCCGGCATCCGAAGACGCCTTCAGTGGTGAATTTGATCACCGGACTGCGCGAGTTGCGGGAGCATTTCGGGCCGGACTTCATGCTGACGCTGGTGCCGGAGGGGACGCAGATTCCCGCTGGGTATCCGAGCTACGGCGGCCAGTTCGGGACTTATCTACCGGTGCTGTGGGGTGTGCGGGACATTCTGTCGTTCATTGATGTGCAGGACTACAACACGCCTCCGCTGCAGGGTCTGGATGGAGAGATCTACCAGATGGGATCGGTAAATTACGACGCGGCGATGACGGAGCTTCTACTGCGCGGATTTGCTGTGGGGGGGCGCGCTGGAGATTTCTTTCCTCCCCTGCCTGCTGACAAGGTGGCGGTGGGATTTTTGGTGGGGCCGGCAACGCCGAAGGGGGTCAGCGAAGCGATGGATTATCTGATCACTGGAAAGGTTCCGGCGGGAGTCACTTACAAGTTGCGGCGGCCGGGTGGATATCCAGGGATGATTGGGGCGATGTTCTGGACCATTGACGCCGATCGGAATGAGGGCTACGAATTTTCGAACATGGTGGGGCCGCAGCTACATGGATACGCGAGTGCGCCGGGCGCGAAGTGATCGAGACGCTATGAGGTCGGCCTCATTCGCGGCTCGAATTGACTTTGTGGATCACGGTCTCGATGAATTGCTCGACGGCTTTCGGGCTCCGCAATCGATAGAGCGTCGCGGTGGGAGCATGGTGGGCGAACGCCTGGATCAGCGCTTTTCGATATTTGCGACGGTAAGCGATGAGCCATTGCCAAAAATCAATGCGTTCGCGGGATCGACGAATGGCTCGCCAGGCACAGATGACCAGGGGGAAATCCAGGAAGATGATCGTGTCCGCCGCTCGGAGCCGGGGATCGACGACGTCGTAAGGCCCCAGGTCCCCATCCATGATCCAGGCGGGATCCTGGATGAGCCGATTCTGGATGCTGGCCCATTGGTTGGGCGGCAAAGATTGCAGGTCCGGCTGCCAGAATACTTTGTCGAGTTCGATGACGGGCAGGCCAGTGAGCTCGCCCAGGGTTCGCGCGAGAGAGGACTTTCCTGATGCCGCTCGCCCGAAGATGACCACGCGTTTCATTTCATCCAGCCTACCTGGAACTGGAATCGGGAGCCGGAAAACACGGCGCGCGTTGCGCGCCCCCATCTGCCAAAACCGGACAGAGCCTTCGACTTGGTTCAGGCCAGATTATGGTGTACCCCGCCGACCTGGGTGGCGTGGGCTTTCTTTAGGATTTGGTTACAAATTCGCAATTCTGCTGGAAGGTTTGATGAGGAATGGACATGGGGGAGGCTGCTGGATACACTGACAGCACTCTCGTCCCCACTCTGAGAGCACGAGGAACTGCTCCGACTTGAAGGCGTCTCCACTGTCGTTCACGGGATTCGTGTGGAAGAACCTGAAGCGTCGACGTTTGCGGACTCTGCTGACCCTGTGCGGCATTGGGATGGCGATTGGCGCGTTTGTGGGGCTGGTGGGATTTTCGCGGGCGTTTGAGCAGGGGTGGGCGAAGATCTACTCGAGCAGCGGGATCGACATTGCCGTAATCCAGCAGACCTTTCTGAATACATCGGTAGACGAGTCGGTGGGCGCCAAGCTGAAGGCGCTGCCCGTTGTGGCTGCGGCGACTCCGATGATCTATAACGTAATGGATTTAACGCCGGATGTTAATGCTTTAGTTTATGGATGGAAAGCGGACTCGTTCGAGTTTCAGTCGCTGACGATGCTGGCGGGACAGCGCTTCCAGGATGGAAAAGCGGAAGTGATGCTGGGCGATCTGCTGGCGCAGGACCTGAAGAAGCAGCCGGGCGATTCGATGGAGATTCAGGGCACGACTTTCAAGGTGGTGGGGGTTTATCACGGAGGGTCGGGGCTGGAGGCGGGCGCGGTGATTATGCCGCTGGACCAACTCCAGCAACTGAGCAGCATGCAGGGGAAGGTGTCGACCTACCATGTGCGGCTGCGGCCGGCGCCACGGGGTTTAACGGCCGACGAGTATATGAAGAGGGCGCAGGCACAAATCCAGGCGGCATTACCGGGATTGCGCGCGGTTCCGGCGGCGGAGCGGGCCAATAATAACCAATTTGTGCGGATGGCGGCGGCTTCGGCGTGGGGAACCTCACTGATTGCGCTACTGATTGGAATTTTGGGCATTGCCAACACTATGGCGATGTCGGTGTTTGAACGGACGAAGGAGATTGGGATATTGCGGGCGCTGGGGTGGAAACAAAACCAGGTGCTGATGCTGATCCAACTGGAAGCGCTGGTGCTGGGCGTGGGCGGAGGCCTGATGGGAATTGCACTGGGATGGTGCGCGCTGCACGTGCTGGCATTGCTGCCGCAGACGGCGAGCATTGTGTCGTCGTCGTTCCCATGGGTGCTGTCGGGCGAGGCGCTGGTGATCGCTGTGCTGGCGGGATTGATTGCGGGGGCGGTTCCGGCGTGGCGCGGGGCACAGCTTTCTCCGGTGGAGGCGCTGCGGCATGACTGATTTCCTCGAAGTGCGCGGGCTGACGAAGAGCTACGACGATGGGAAGATTGAGGCGCTGCGCGGCGTGGATGTATGCATTGCGGCTGGGGAGTATGTAGCGATTGCGGGGCCGAGCGGGAGCGGTAAGTCGACGCTGCTGCATTTGCTGGGTGGACTGGACTGCCCGACGAGCGGCGAGGTGCGGTTTAAGAGCGCGAGCCTGGGATCGGCAATTGATCTGAATACATATCGGGCGCGGAGCGTGGGATTTGTGTTTCAGGCGTTTTATTTGATGGCGACGCTGCGGGCGATTGAGAACGTGCAGGTTCCGATGATGGGTGTGGAGCGGAGCAGCAGCAAGCGCGCGGCACGGGCTGCGAAGCTGCTCGAGGAAATGGGAATGGAGCACCGGGCGGAGCAGTATCCGAACCAGCTTTCGGCGGGCGAGCGGCAGCGGGTAGCGATTGCGCGGGCGCTGGCGAACGATCCGGAGATTCTGCTGGCGGATGAGCCTACGGGAAACTTGGACAGCGTGAATTCGGCGAAGATCATGGAGATTTTGATTGGGATCCAGCAGAAGCGGGGGATGACGCTGATTATGGTGACGCACGCTCCGGAGATCGCGTGCTGCGCACCGCGGCTGATTTCGATGCGAGACGGGAAGGTCGAGGCATGAGGTTTGGAGCGCTGGCGCTGGCCGCTTCCCTGCTGTTGCCGGTGACGGCGGGCGGCGCGGACGTGCCGGCGACGCTGGCTGGAGTGCGGAAACAGGTGGAGAGCGCAGATTACCGGATGAGCGGGCGGCTGGTGCTGGTGAATGCGAGCGGGGCGAGGAAGAGTTCCGAAGTGACCATCAGGGCGCGGTGGTTCCCGGGTATACTTCGGGTGCTTGTGGAGGTGACGTCTCCGGCGCAGGCAAGGGTTCATGTGTTGTTGGAGATGCGGCCAGGCGGGAAGAGCACGATTGAGATTGCACATCCGGGCGACAAGGCGGCAACGGTCGTGCCTTTTGAAAAGTGGAATGAGGGGCCGCTGGGTGATGGGTTCAGCTACGAGGATTTCATCGACTCTTCGTACTTTTGGGCTGGCCAAACGTCTCTGGGAGTAACGAAATACGGAGCGCGGAATTGCGATTTGATACGGAGCACGCCGGAAGGGGCGGACCGGACGCAGTACTCCCAGGTCAAAAGCTGGCTGGACCAGAGCAGCGACTTTCCGGTGTACGTGGAAAAGACGGAGAAAGCGTCGGGGGCGGTGAAGGAGTTCACGTACTTTGGGCTGCGGCACACGGAGGGGGTTTGGTCGGCAACTCAGGTTGAAGCAAAAATTCGTGGTCAGGCTGGATCGACGCTGCTTATTATCGATCATGGCTCGGCGAACGCACATCTTGGTTTGAAAGACTTTAGTTCCACTCAACTGACGGAGTTTTAGGACAACGAATGCACACCCTGCTGATGGTTACTGGCTTGTTAGCGGTCCTGGTTGCGACGGGATTTCTTTATCAATGGTTTGGCGCGCACTACGACCGGCTGCGGTATGCAAGCGAAGGACGGTGGATTGATATCGGCGAGGGGCGCAGGCTGTATCTGCTGGAAAAGGGATCGGGCGATGCGACGGTCTTGTTTGAGTCAGGGATCGCGGCGACGAATTTGAACTGGTGTCACATCCAGGAACAGGTCGCGCGGATGGCGAACACGGCTTCGTACGATCGCGCGGGGTTGGGATGGAGCACGAAATGCACATCGCCGCGGACGCCGAGCAATATTGCCGTGGAGCTGCATGAACTGCTGGAAGGCGCGGAGATAAAGCCGCCGTACATATTAGTGGGTCACTCGTTTGGCGGGTTGGTAATGCGGCGGTTTGCGCTGCTGTATCCGGACGAGGTGAGCAGCGTGGTGCTGGTAGATCCGATGCGGTGCGAGGATTGGCCGCCGCTTGACCCGACGAAGCAGGCGCTGATCAATCGCGGGATGAAGCTCTCGAGCTATGCGATTCCGATTGCGCGGCTGGGACTGGCGCGGCTGGCGGTGACTTCTCTGCTGTGCCGTTCAGGGCGGGTGGCGGAGCGGCTGGCGGGCGCAGCGGGCCAGGGCGGATTGCATGTGCTGGACCGGGTGCGGGGCGAGGTGGGCAAGATGCCGCGTGAAGTATGGCCGATTGTGGCGGCGCACTGGTCGCGGCCGGGGTATTACGCGGGGATGCGGAGCCATGTAGCGGCGGTACCGGAGTCGGTGGCGGAGATGCTGGACTCGGAGCCGATTCGCGGGATTCCGGTGCTGGTGCTGACGCCAGGGAAATCGTCGCCGCTGAGCGAAGCGTGTTTGCGGCAGATTGGCGACAATGTGCAACAGGTGATTGCTCCGGCGAGCGCGCACTGGATTCATCTGGACGAGCCGGAATTGGTGATTGATTCGATCACGGAAATGGTGATGGCGTCGTCGCCGGTGGCTATGGCTGTTACGAGCTAATCTGTTTGTGCTGAGGCTGGCGCGAGAGATTCGGTGTCCAACCGCGCCAGGATTTGGTCGGCCGCTCCGCGACCGATTCCCCTTCGGGGGTCCCTCGACTGCGCGCCGGTTTAGCTCCACATCCGCGGGACACATGCGTGCCGGCGCTCTGCTCGGGATGACATTTCTTAGTCACAGGTCGCGGTTCGGCTGCACGCTCCAAACAGCGTTTCGGCCGAACGAGCCGGAACCAGCGATCAGTCCGTTCCCCGTGTTCTGCGAACGGCTGTGGCTCTGGCTAAGAAAAAGCAATGCACAATCACCAGGAATAGTAGGGAGCAACTGAACCAGTAGCTCTCCAGACCGGTTCTGTGCCGATAAATGTTATGAGCGACGCTCCCAACCGCGCATAGAGCGTAGAACGCCGCGCCGAACAAATAAAGTTCACGATTCTCGATGACATTGTTGGTGATTCTGTCGAGATGGTTCTTCCAAAATCGCATCATGCCGTCTCCCGCTGCGTGGATTGTAGTCCCCTTTGACGGGCGTTTCTCGGGCGTTCCTACCTGATCGGACCGATCTCCCAGGAGACATTAGCTAAGTTGCGGCTTCGTTCATCTCTGCTGAGAAGCGCTCGCGGAGTTCGCGGCGGAGGACTTTGCCGGTGTGGTTTTGAGGCAGGGTGCCGGGAGCAAAGATCCAGATGCGGCGCGGGGCTTTGTAGCCGGCTAGTTGCTGGCGGCCCCAATCTAACAATTCCTGTTCTGTGGCGCTGGCGCCGGGGCGGAGTTCGACGGCGGCTGCGGGGCGTTCGCCTTTTTCTTTGTGAGGCAGGCCGAAGGCGACAGCGCGGGCGACGGCGGGATGCGCGAGGAGCGCTTCTTCGAGCTCGAGGACATAGACGGAGTAGCCGCCGGACTTGATGACATCCTTCATGCGGCCGGTGAGACGAATGAGGCCGAGCGGATTGCGCGTGGCGAGATCGCCGGTGCGGAGCCATCCGTCGGCGGTGAGCAACTTCCCTTCTTCATGCTTCCAGTAATGCGGCTCGAGGCCGCGGCGGCGGATCTGACATTCTCCGGTGACGCCGGTCGGGACGGGTGCGCCGTTTTCGTCGACGATGCGGACGTGGAAGGGCGGGACGGGGAAATAGAGATCGCTGCTGCCGGGAAATAGGGAGAGCTCAATGCCCATCATGGCGAGGCCGCCGAGCTCGACCATGCCGTAGCCGTTGAGGAGGAGCGAGGGAATGCGCCCGCCGAAGGGGAGGCGCACGAGCGCGCCGAATTGGCGAAGGCGCTGGCGGGTTTCCGCGGGGAGATGGTCGCTGGCGGAAAGCCAGAGGCGGATGGTGCGGAGGCGCGCGGGCGGCGGGTTGCTGTTGAGGAGGCGCGCGAACATTTCCGGCACGCCGACGAAGGCAGTGATGCTGTGGCGCTCGACGAGATCGAGAGCGGAGACGGCCTCGAAGTGGTCGAGGAAGCAGCCGCGAATACCCGCCATGAGTCCGTAGAGTGCGATGCTGACGGCCATGATGTGCGACCAGGGCAAGGCGATGAGGGCTAAATCTCTGGGGCCGAGGAAGAATCCTGCGAGCACGGTGGAAGCGCGTGCGCCGAGGAGCGCGTTCGAGGAAAGCGCTGCGCCGCGGGGAAATCCGCTGGTGCCGGAGGTGTGAAAGACGGCAATGGTGGCGGCGGGATCGATGGCGGTGGGTGGGAAAATGTGCAGCGTGGCCGTGGGGCGCTGGAAGCCTTCGAGGGTTTGCGATTCGTCGTCGGCCTGGATCCAGGTGCGGACGTTGAGGGCGTCGCGGGTGAGGATGGTGCGTTCGAAGACAGCTTTGTCGGTGACGAGGATGTCGGTGCCGCTGTCGGCGAGGATGCGGCGGACTTCAGCGAGCGAGAGGAGCGGATTCAGCGGGACGGCGATGGCTCCAGCACGAATGATGGCGAGGAACCAGTGGAAGCAGTGGCGATTGTTGGTGCGATAGACGGCGATGAGCTGGCCGGGGCGGACGCCGATGGTGGTGCGGAGAAAGGCGTCGATGCGGCAGACGTCGGCGTGAAGTTCGGAGAGGCGATAGGGGCCGTCTTCGGCTACGGCGACTTCGCAATCGCCCTTGCGACGGAGCAACTCGTCGAGGAGATTGGCGACGGTGACGCTGGAGTCGCGCGAGAGCTGGAGGTTGGTGTTGAAGCTCATGGGGCGGTAACGGGCTTGCGGCCCCATTCGCTGGCGACGCAGTAGTGGAAGAGGCGATCGAGGTAATCGAGCACGGGCGGGGGGACGAGGCCGGCGGGTGCGAGGAGGCGCTCGGCGTTGGTGGTATCGAACTGCATGCGCATGGTGAAGTAGTCGCGATAGGCGCGGCCGTCGACCAGGACGCGGCGCTTGCGTCCCCAGAGAGCCATGAAGAGGAGGGGACGGATGGCGGCGAAGAAGAATTTTGGATCGACGTAGCGCGGCTCACGGACGTGGAAGTATTCCATGGCGCGCTGGGCGATTTGCTGGATGGTGGCACTGCCGCGGGGTCCGGCGCAGAGGTGGACAGTGCTGCCATATGCGGCGGGATCGAAAGCGAGATGCGCAACTGCGGCAGCGACAAAATCGACGGGGACGATGTCGAGGACGGCGTCAGGATAGCCGGGGACGGTGCGCCAGAGGCGGCGCGCGTAGATTTTGAGGGGCCAGTACATCATCTTGAAACTGGACGTGACGCCGGTGCGGGAGTCTCCCACGATGATGCTGGGGCGGAGGATGACGCCGGGGATGGATTGGAGGCGCTCGTGAACGAGAGCTTCGGCTTCGGCTTTGGTTTGCTCGTAGGTGTTGCGATAACTCTGGCCAGTGACGAGTTCGTCTTCGCGAATGAGGCCGGTGCGTTCTCCGGCGACGTAGGCAGTGCCGACGTAGGCGAGGCTGCGGAGATTCGGCGCGGCCGAAGCGAAGTCGAGAAGGCGGCGGGTGCCTTCGACGTTGATGGCTCGAGCTTCGGCGAGGGTGTGGTCGAAACGAACAGTGGCGGCGGAGTGAATGACGCGTGTCGCTTCCGCGGAGAGACGGCTCCAGGTTGCGGAGTCAAGGCCGCAGTTGGGCTGGGCTACGTCGCCAGGGAGGACTTCGACGCGGTTGCGATCGGCGGTGGGGATGAAAGCGTCGGCGCGTTGCTGGCCGGTGAGTCCGGGGCGGTCGCGGATGAGGAGCGCGAGGCGAGCTTGCGGCTGGCGAGCGAGTAACTCGCGGACGAGTTGTACGCCGAGAAAGCCGGTGGCGCCGGTGACCAGGATGCAATCTTCATTCGTCATACAGAAGCCAAACCGGGAATTCGCAGAGATTTTGGAGCGGCCACCGATGACCTTAATGTGCGTGAGCGTTAGGAGAAAGTAAGGGTCATTATATAGCCCGTGGTGTGAGACTCAGCTGGCGGACTCGGCGTCCCAGTTTTGTTCGCGTTCCCTTCTGGAGGAGGTACGGCGGACAAGCAGGGGCATGACGAAGAGGATGGCGAAGACGGTGGTGACCATGCCGCCGACGACGACGCGGGCGAGGGGTTGCTGAGCCTGCGCGCCGATACTGCTGGCGACAGCGGCGGGGAGCAGGCCGATGCCTGCGGCCATACAGGCCATGACGACGGGACGCATTTCGTCGAGGCAGCCTTTTTCCAGGCCGCGGTCGAAACCCTCTTCACGCTGGGCGCGGCGGATGCCGCTGAGAAAGACGACGGCGCCGAGCGTGGCTACGCCGGTGAGCGAGGTGAATCCAACGGCGGCGGAGATGCTGAAGGGTGTGTGGGTGAGAAAGAGCGAGAGGACGCCACCGATGGCGGCGAATGGGAGCGTGGCTACAACGACAAAGGCATCGCGCCAGCTGCGGAACTGAATGTAGAGCAGGATGACGATGACGGCGAGGCTGACGGGGATGATGACGGCGAGGCGGCGCTGCTCTTTTTTGAGGCTGTCAAATTCGCCGGCCCATGTGTACTCGTAGCCGGTCGGAAGTTTGACCTGATCGACGAGACGATCCTGGAGATCGAGGATGGCGGAGGCGAGGTCTCGGCCGCGGACGCTGAATTTGATGGGAATGTAGCGGCGTCCGCCCTCGTGGTAAATCATGAACGCGCCGTTGCGGATGCTGACGTCGGCGACGCTGCCGAGGGGAACCTGATTGCCGTCCGGGGTGGGCAGAAGGATTTGCGAGATTTGCCCGGGCGTGCTGCGGAACTGCGGCGCGTAGCGGACAGAGAAGTCGAAGCGGCGGTCGTTATCGATGATTTGCGTGACGGGCGCACCGCCGACGGCGGCCTGAACGACGTTGTTGATGTCCTGCGGCTGAAGACCGTAGCGGGCGGCTTTGAGGCGATCGATGGAGACGAGCAGGCTGGGCTGGCCGGTGACGTCGAAAACGCCGACGTCGGTGATGCCGGGAACTTTCTGCATGACGCCGGAGATTTTTCCCGCGATGCGTGTGAGCTCGTCGAAGTCGTTGCCGAAGAGCTTGAGGGAGTTTTCGCCTTTGACGCCGGACATGGCTTCTTCAACGTTGTCCTGAATATTTTGCGAGAAGTTGAAATCGACGCCGGGGTATTGGTCGAAGCTTTTGGAGATGGCCGCGATGAGCTGCTCCTTATTGCCGTGAAATTCGGGACGCCATTTGGAGGTGGGCTGGAGGTCGGCGAGGAATTCGATGTTGTTGAAGGTGCTGACGTCGGTGCCGTCGTCGGGGCGGCCCATTTGGGAGACGATTTGCGTGATCTCGGGATAAGCGCGGAGGGTGGCGCGAATGTCGTCGGCCATTTTCTCTGATGTCTGGAAGGAGATGTCCTGCTGCATGTCGGCGCGGATCCAGAGATTGCCTTCTTCGAGGGCGGGCATGAATTCACCGCCGACGAAGTGGAAGAGGACGCCGGCTCCGATGAGGGCGAGGATGGCGATGATCCAGGTGAGGCCGGTGAAACGCAGGGCGCGACGGAGTCCGCTGTCGTAGTGGCGGCGGAAGAAGTGGCTGAGCCAGGTTTCTTTGGCGTCGCGATTGATTTGTTTGGGAACGGCGAGGGAGCCGAGGACGGGCGCGAAGACGAGAGCGAAGATGAGCGCGCCGGTGAGGGCGAATCCGTAGGTGACGGACATGGGCGCGAAGATTTTTCCGGGGACGCCTTCCATGGTGAAGAGCGGGATGAAGGCAACGAGGATGATGAGGGTAGCGAAGAGGACGGGCTTAGCGGAGTCGCCGACACCGGCGAGGATGAGGTCCTGCACGTCTTCGCCTTCGACCCGGCGGGAGACGCGGCGGTAGACGCTTTCAAGGACGACGATGGATGCGTCGACGAGGATGCCGAAGTCAATGGCGCCGATGGAAATGAGGTTCGCCGACTGGTTGGTGAGGACCATGAGGCTGAAGGCAAAGAGGACGGCGAAGGGGATGGTAATGGCGGCGATGGCGGTGATACGCCAGTCGCCGAGCATGGCGAGCAACACCAGGGTGACCAGGGTGAGTCCCATGATGACGATGTGGCGAACGGTGGCGGTGGTGATGTTGATGAGGGTGGTGCGGTCGTAGATGGTTTTGATCTGCATGCCGGGGGGCAGCAGGTTGCCGTGGTTGAGGGCGTTGATTTTGGCGCGGAGGGCGGCGAGCGCGGGGAGAGACTTTGCGCCTTTCTGCAGGAGGACGATGGCCTGCACGATGTCGGGATCGTCGTGGCCGTTGGCTTCGCGTCCGACTTTGCCAAGGCGGGGCTGATTCCCTTCCCGGACGTCGGCGACATCCGAGAGCAGGACGGGGACGCCGTTGTGTTCAGCGACGACGATGGCGCGCATGTCGGCGATGGAATGGAGGAGGCCGATGCCGCGGACGTTGACGCTTTGGCTGCCGACGGTGAGGTAATTGCCGCCGGCGTTGGCGTTGGAGTTGGTGACGGCGTTGACCACCTGGGTCATATTGACGCCGTAGGTGAGGAGCTTGTTGGGATCGACTTCCGCCTGATACTGGCGCGTGGTGCCGCCGAAGGTCGCGACATCGATGATGCCGGGGACCTCTTTGATTTCGCGGACGAGGAGCCAATCCTGGGTGGCTTTGATTTCGTTGAGCGGATAGCCGGGTCCGGTGAGCTGGTAGCGGTAGATTTCGCCGACAGGCGATTCCGGCGAGAGCTGCGGCTGAAGATTGTTGGGCAGGTTGACCTGCTGGAGGCGATTGAGAGCTTCCTGGCGATCGGTGAAGTAATCGCTGTCGAAGTTGAAGTACATCTTCACGTCGCTGAGGCCGAAGATGCTGATGGAGCGGATTTGATCGAGCTGCGGCGTGCCGTTGAGACCGGTCTCCATGGGGATGGTGACCTGCTGCTCCATTTCTTCAGCGGACCATGAGGGGTTCTGGGTGATGAATTCGACCATGGGCGGCGATGGGTCGGGATAGGCCTCGATGTCAAGCTGAACGAAGGCGTATCCGCCGATGGCGAGAGCAGAGAGAAACACAATGAGCACGACGTTCCGGTATCGGAGGAGCGTGCGAATAATCGCCTGCATGACTACTGCTCCTCCTGGGCGCGGAGGAGCTCGGCACCGCGGGTGACGACGATGTCGCCGTCGTTGAGGCCCTGGGTGATGTCGTCGTTGTCAGGATGGGATTCGCCGAGGGTGACGGCGCGACGGACGTACTTCGCGGCTGTGCTGCCGCTGGCGGGCGCGGTTTGAACGTAGACGAAGGTGTCGTGACCGTTCTGGATGACGGCGGTGGCCGGGACGACGATGACATCACGCTTCTGGCTGGTGACGGTCATGTTGGCGTACATCTGCGGCTTGAGGCGGTGGCCGGGGTTCTGGAGAACGACGCGAACTTTGAGGGTGAGGGAGACGGGATCGACGGCATCGGAGATGTTGCTGATGGTTCCGTGCAGAGTGAGGCCGGGGTAGCCGTTCACGGTGATGTCGACGGGCTGGCCGGTGCGGATGCTGGACTGATCGCGCGGGTAAAGATCGCCAACGACCCAGATGTCGTTGATATCGGCGATGGTGGCGATGGCGTTGGCGTTGTCGAGGGAGCGCTGAAGCTCGCCGGGACCGGTGTCCACGTCGAGGACGACGCCGGAGATCGGCGCGGTGATGGGGACGATGTCGGAGGTGTCGTTCTCGCTGAAGCCGAGGAGGTGGAGAGACTGGCGAGCGCGCTCCAGCTCGGAGTGGTCGGAATCGTCGAGAGCTTTGAGGTCGTCGTAGTCCTTCTGGGCCATGACTTCGTGCTGGAGGAGTTCTTTGGCGCGATCGAGCTGAAGGTCGGCGCGGGCGGCCTCGATTTTCGCTTTCTCGAAATCGGAGCGAGCCTGGGCGGCGTCGCTGCTTTGCAGAGTGCCGATAGGCTGGCCTTTGTGGACTTCCTGGCCGGGAAGAATCTTGAGAGAGAGGACGCGGCCGCTGATGAGCGGGTAGATGTGGACCATGTCCGTGGGATTGGCCATGATGCGCGCGGGGAGAACGAGCTGGCTGGCGACCTGGGAGCGATGCACAGCAGCGGTTTCGACGACCTGCTGCTGAGGCGTCGCGGTTTGCGGCGGCGCGTCGTTGTGGTTGCAGGCGGTGAGCGCGGCAAGCAGGGCTGCGGCTATGAGGATCGGAAGGGATTGCCGTTTCATGGGACGATCTCCGTGGCGGCGGCGAAGCTGAGCTGATGAAGACTCAGCCACACCTGCTGGTTGGCGTTCAGCGCATCGAGGTTGGTTTGGCGGAAGTCGCGCAGGGCGTCGAGGTAGTCGAGCAGCGTAGAGCCGCCATGGCGGTAGCTGTACTCGATATTGTCGCGGACGCGCTGGGCTTCGGCGGTGTAGTGGCCGTTGTAGCGTTTGGCCATATCGAGAGCGAGGTCGTAGGCGGCCCAGGCCTGATCGACATCGCTGAAAACCTGCGCGCGGGCGGCGATCTCCGCGAAGCGTGAGGATTGCGCTTCAAACTTGGTGCGCTCTTTCTCGCCCTGATTGCGATCGAAGACGCGGAGCGGGATGGAGACCTGGAATCCGGCGCTGTTGTAGGACGCTGTGCGGTCATATTCGCCGCCGATGGTGGGGTCGGTGGTGCCTCCGGCTTCGGCGAGCTTGACGTTGGCGTCGGCGAGGGTGACGCCCTGTTTGGCTGCGAGGTAGTCGGGGCGGGCGGTGAGGGCTTCCTGCTCGACCTGCTCCATGGTGATGGAGAGGTCGGGCGGCTGGACGTTGCCGGTGACGTCAAACGCGGGCGCTGGCTTGTCGATGCCCATGAGGAGCTGGAGCGAGTCGCTGGCCTGAAGCAGATCGAGTTTGGCGTTGTCGGAGTCGGACTCGAATTCGGCGAGCTGGAGATCGATGCGCTCGAAGTCGGTCTTGCTGATGTCGCCGGCGTTGAGGCGGGTCTGGCTGAGGTCGACGGTTTTCTTATAACTGTCGAGGTTGTCCTGAGCGATGACCAGCGCCTGTTTGGCGATGAGCATGTTGGTGAAAGCGTTCTTGACCTGGAGGATGGTTTGGCGGACCTGATCGTTGTACTGGCTGCGGGTGACGTCAGTAGTGGAACGGGCAGCATCGAGACGCCAGCGGCGTTTTTGCCCGCGCTCGAAGAGGCGATTGACGTTGGCGGCGTAGGAGTAGGGGCTGGCGGGGTTGTTGGCGGGGAGTGTGATATCGGCGCCGGAGATGGTGAAGTTGGGGTTTTGGCGGAGGCCCGCGGTGATTTCGGCGGCTTTGGTGGCGTCGACATGCTGGTCGGCGGCGAGGAGGGTGGGATTTTTGGTGCGCGCGATGTCGAGGACCTGCGCCAGGGACAGCGGAGCGGATGCGGGGACTTGCGCGTGGGCTGCCGGGAGCGCGGCACCCAGGCAGAAAGCCAAAAGGATGCGGGCCGGCAACAGGGGTGGCCCGGTGAATCGGAGATTCATGATGCGTGTCCAGTCATCGCCTTGGGGCGATTGGGGTTGCTATAAGAGGAAGCAAAACGGCGAACGATGGAGATTAGACGGACGGAGGCGGTCTTGAGCCGACAACCCGGATGGATCCTTGCAAAACAATTGATGGGGGCTGATCGAGGGCGAGGATCGCGCTGCGCTGCGTTTGAAGAGGCGGAATGGGAGCGACCCATTGGGCGAGGGCGACGGGAAGCGCGTGGAGCAGTTGGTCGTGGGTCGGCTGGATGTCGGCGCGACGGGAAAGATGCTCCGAGTCGGCGATCGTGGGCGAGGCTTGCAGATCGTCGGTGAGGGAGATGACGGGCAGCAGGATGGCCGCGAGCAGAACGACAGCGACGAGCTGAACGGCGATGGAAGGGAGCGCAGAATTGCGCTTCTCCGCGCGTTTGCCGTTGCACCAGGCGGCAAAGAGGGCGAAGCTAATCGCCACCCAGGCAAGATTGAAAAAAGCTTCCATTATCACGAATTATAACGGGGAGATGGGGTAAACCGGGTTCGGCAGATTGATCTTGCACCTGCCCTGTTTCGGGTGCAATGATCGCTGACAACCCTTCCCCCAGGAGGCGCGCATGCGCCGAAGCTACATCGTTTTCCCACTGTTGATCTTCGCTTCTCTGTCCGGCTGCTCGGTCGCAATTCCGGCCAGAGTGGCTCCCACGATTCAATGGGCGACGCCGGCGGCCATCTCGTACGGCACGGCACTCGGTGCGACGCAGCTGGATGCAAAGGCGTCGGTTGCCGGGACGTTTATCTACAATCCCGCGGATGGCACGATGCTGACTGCGGGGACGCACACGCTGGAAGCGACGTTTACGCCGACGAATGGGAGTGCCTACACCACTGCGACGGCCAGCGTAACGCTCACGGTGGATATGGCGACGCCAACGATCACCTGGGCGACTCCAGCAGCGGTTCCGGCGGGCACGGCGCTGAGCTCAAAACAGCTCGATGCTCAATCGAGTGTGGCTGGTACTTTTGTCTATTCACCGGCAGCGGGAACGGTGCTGAAAGCAGGATCGCAACCCCTGTCGGCGACTCTGACGCCATCGGACACAACCGACTACAAGACGGCGACGGATACGGTGACGCTGACCGTAACGGCGGCTGGCGGCGCATTGTCGATCACTACGACTTCTTGTCCGAATGGACAACAGGGGATGGCGTATGCGGGCTGCACGATTGCAGCGAAGGGCGGAACTCCGCCTTATAGTTTTTCGGTCGGCACGAGTGCGAATTATCCTCCCTTGCCGGAGGGGATGGCTCTGAACAAGACGACGGGGGCGATCAGCAGCGCGGAGATTGGCGGCCAGGGCACGTACATCCCGGACCTTGTGGTGACGGACTCGACGGGCGCGCAGGCGACACGGGAAATCAGCTTCGCCATCAGCGGCGAGAATGCATTTCTTGCAACCATCTTTCCTGCCACTTCGATTTTTCATCATCGCGTGGATGCGGCGACGACGGGGTTGCCGGTGGACACTTCGCCGGCGGCACCGATGTACAGCGGGTATCTGCCGGAGACGGTGAAGCCGTTTTTCGGGAACAATTCGAATCCGCCATTTCCGAATGGCATTCCGGCTTTTGAAGTGCCGTATAACCAGGCGGATGTGGCGGTGAGCACGACGGTGTATCAGTCGTATTTCACGTCGGGCCCGATTCCGGCGAATGCTCCGGTGGAAGGGACGAGCCACTCGAATGGGGATCGGCACGTGTTGGTGTATCTCGAGGCGGGCGGTGGAAAGAATCCTGCGCTGTATGAGATGTGGCAGGGGATTTACGAAGGTGGTCCGTGGACGGATTCGTCGAACGCGCTTTGGCCTGATGCTGCTTCGAATGCGCTGACCGAGCAAGGGATGGGGACGTCGGATGCGGCGGGGCTTCCGGTGGGGCCGCTGCTGGCCAATGCCGATGAGGTGATTGGGACCGGGACGCCGACTGCGCCGAAGGGGACGGTGAAGCATCCGATTCGATTCACGCTGAACCACATGGTGAACTACTGGGTGTGGCCGGCGACGGAAACGGCGGGGGTGGGAAGCTGCACGGCGGCGGGCGGAGGAACGATTCCGACGGAGTCAGAGATTTCGCAGGCGGCTCCGCCGGAAAGCTGCACGATGTCAGGGCCCGCAGGCGAGATTTACCGGCTGAAGGCCTCTGTGGCGACGCCGGCGTGTGCGGCGACGAGTCCGCAGGCGGCGATCATCATTACAGCGTTCAGGAATTACGGGATCATTCTGGCGGATAACGGCGACAGCGGAGGGTTGATCGGCACGCCGGACTCTCGATGGAACGATGATGATTTGTCGTGCATTACGAGTTTGACGCTGGGGGATTTTGAGCCGGTGAATGTGTCGGGGCTGATGGTGAGTAATGATAGCGGGGCTACGAGTCACTAGCAGCGGGCGGGTGCTTGCGCTTGTATCCTGAGTGCATGCCTGCGATCACTTTTCTTGAATGCTCACGTTGCCATCAACATGTTTCCGCTGCTACTCCGCAGACGGTTTGCCCTGCTTGTGCGGGGACGCTTTATGTTCGTTACGATCTCGACGTGCTGAGGGATACGGCGATGCGGCCGGGGTGCGCGGCGACGCCGTCGATGTGGCGCTACGCGAACGTGCTGCCGGATGTGGAGCCGGTGACGCTGGGCGAGGGTTGGACGCCGATGCTGCCTTCGCGGCGGTATGCGGGACTGTTCATTAAAGAAGAGGCGGACAATCCGACGGGAAGTTTTAAGGCTCGGGGCATGTCGATGGCCGTGTCGATGGCTCGGCATTACGGGCTGAAAAAACTGGCAGCTCCGTCCGCGGGGAATGCGGCGAGCGCGCTGGCGGCTTATGCCGCGGCGGCGGGGATGGAGGCGCACATCTTTATGCCGCGCGATGTGCCGATGGCGAATTATCTGGAAGGCGAGGCGTATGGGGCGCATGTGACGCTGGTGGACGGATTGATTTCCGACTGTGGGCGGATGGTAGCGGAGGGGGCGAAGAGGGAGGGGTGGTTCGATGTGTCCACGCTGAAGGAGCCGTTTCGTGTGGAGGGCAAGAAGACGATGGGGTACGAGCTGGTGGAGCAGCTTGGGTGGAAATATCCTGATGCGGTTTTTTATCCCACGGGCGGCGGCGTGGGGCTGATTGGGATGTGGAAGGCGTTTGATGAGATGGAGGCGCTGGGGTGGGTGAGCGGAAAGCGTCCGAAGATGATTGCGGTGCAGGCGGCGGGATGCGCGCCGGTGGCGAAGGCGTGGAGGGAAGGCGCGGCGGCCTCGACGATGTTTGAGAACGCGGCGACGATTGCGGCGGGGCTGCGGGTGCCAAAGCCGTATGGGGACGCGATCATCCTGGAGATTGTGAAGGAGAGCGGCGGGACGGTGGTGGATGTGGACGATGCGGGGATTCTCGCTTCCCTGCTGGACTGGTCGCGGCAGGAGGGGCTGCTGCTGTGTCCGGAGGGCGCGGCGGCGACGGCGGCTTACGACGTGCTGATCGCTTCGGGATTCTTGTCGAAGCAGGATCGCGTGGTGCTGTTCAATACGGGGTCGGGGCTGAAGTACATTGACGCGATTGCGGAGGCGATGGGGCTGGAGCGGCCCGGGTCTCAGAAGCCGGGCGGGAAGAAGTATCCGGAGCGGACGCCGGTGGGTGGGATTATTACGCCGCAGTGAAATCAGGGTGCAGCGTTCAGGGTGCAGACGATACTTAGGCGCCTTTGACGGCTCGAGCGGCTTGGGCGGTGTCGGTGTATTGCTGAAAGGCGATGATTTTGCCGTCGCGGACTGTCCAGATGTGGGCGAACTGGGCGTCGATTTCAATTTTGGTGGCTTTGTAGGTTCCGGTATAGCGGCCGAGGGCGATGATTCTGTCGCCGGCGTCGAGGTATTCGGAGGGGACGGCCTGGAAGTTGTCCCATTCGAAGCCGAGGCGGAAGAAGACGCCTTCCGCGACGGCGGCGGGGCCGACGTAGGGATTGCGATCGGCGTAGGGGAATCCTTCGGCTTCGGTCCAGACGATGGCGGGATCGAAAGCGGAGAGGACAGTTGGACCGTCGGCGCGGGCGAATGCGGCGTAGACGCTAACGATGATTTCGCGGTTGGACTGGGACATGGCGGGTCTCTCATTGAGTGGAATCAAGTGATGGTGGTCGACGTCAAAACGCGGGCGATGTCACTGTTGCGGACGAACTTTTATCTTAGGGGGCGGCCCGGCATTCTCATAACCGCTGGCGGGAGCTGTCATACCAGGAGGGACCAATTCGCTACAGACTGTACGATCACTCCCATCCGCCGCAGACTGTTGGACATTGATGCAGGTCAATGCAGAACTTCCTCGGTAAGTGGCGAGTACAAGGGCATGACCGAGATGGACGGCGGTGACCTCGCCCTTTGCAGAGTCTACAGATACCGAAGCACTCTTGCCGCGAGGCGCGATGACTTTGAATCTCACCAGATCCAGCGGGATGTGAACGGGATCAGCAGTTCCACCGAACTTCGCCATCGGAACCAACGTAGCAGTCCGGCCCATCTCGCTGAAATCCATGTAGATTGTCCCAGCGGCCCCCGGACTAGTTACATAAAACTTCCTCGGCCCATCGTCCGGAAGTACTGCAACCGTATTAAAGTTGACTCTCCCCCTCTTGCCGTCCGCAAAATACACGGTCACATCAACGTTAATGTTTCCCGGTTCAGGGGGAACCGTAATTACAAAGGCGGTTCCGTCTGGATGGTGCAGGAGTGCAAGATCGCTCTCGTCCTTCTCTGATGGCATTAATTGCCCATTTGTATCGCGATAGCTCGTGTCGATATCCACCGAGTGCACCGAGTATCCGTGCAAATCAAGCGGAATCTCATTTGGTTCGGCAACTCTCAATGACCCGGTGGCCACCGGCAAGCTCACTCGGCCCGTTACACGCCCCGTCACGGAGTAGCCGTCAGGAGCTACCTTGTGCTCCGGAGATTGGCCAAAGGCGGCAGAACTGCAAATAGAGCCAGCACCGGCGAGACCCGCGGCCAGCGCAAAACACCAGATTCTTCGTCCCCAGCGTCCCAGCTTGTACATGGCCCCATCCTTTGCGCGCACTCTTCTGTAGGCGTTGCCGTATTCTAACGCTCCTCGCTCGGCCTGCTCCGCGGCCGCAAAATGAGTCCAAATTCGTCAAAGGCTACTGACACCACGGTGTCAGCAGGGATGGCGCAGGATGCTCTTGTAGTCGAATTTGAACTGCGAGAGGAACACCAATGCCGACACTGGAAGAAACAGCGGTAGCCACAGCTCCATCAACGGCGGTATCGACGATTACCTGGTTCGAGATTCCGACCTCGGACTTTGCGCGGGCGATCCGGTTTTACGAGACGATCTTCGCGAGCCCGCTGCAGCATCATGCGGATTGGCCGAATCTGGCGATCTTTCCCTACCAGCGTCCGGGAGTGTCGGGCTGCCTGGCACATGGCGAGGGTCACGTGCCTTCTCCATCCGGGGTGGTGATCTACCTGAACTGCGATGGGCGGTTTGACGAGGTGCTGGGGCGGGTAGAAGAGGCCGGAGGCGCGATTATCGAGCCGAAGACCCATCTGCCTACAGTTGGGTGGGTGGCCCAGATACTGGATTCGGAGGGCAACCGGGTTGGGCTGCACTCCACGCTGTAAGCCAGGCCCTAAAATGCAGCTATGCGTCGCGCCGACCGCCTGTTTCGCATTGTGCAACTGCTGCGCTCCGGGCGTTTGCAGACGGCGCGGAACCTTGCCGAAAAGCTGCAGGTCTCGCATCGCACGATTTACCGCGATGTGCAGGACCTGCAGCTCTCCGGCGTTCCTATTACCGGCGAAGCGGGAGTGGGTTACACGCTGCGCCGCGATTTCGATATCCCGCCGCTGATGTTTGACCGAGAAGAAATTGCCGCACTGGTGCTGGGCGCACGCATGGTGGAGGCGTGGGGCGGCACCGAGCTGATGGAGGCCGCGAACCGCGCGCTGCGGAAGATTGAAGCGGTGCTGCCGGCGAATCTGCGGGAAAACATTGACGATGTGCTACTCTACGCCCCGGGCCTGCGCGCTCCGGCGGAGGTGCGGCGGAAGCTGGATCAACTGCATGCGGCGGCGCAGCAGCGGCATGTGGTGCTGGTGGCGTATGCGCGGGAGGATGGGGAGCCCAGCGTTCGTCGGCTGCATCCTTTGGCTCTCTATTTTTGGGGTGGGGTGTGGACGCTGGCGGCGTGGTGCGAATTGCGGAAGGATTTTCGGACGTTCCGCGTGGACCGGGTGCAGCACGCTGAGGTTTTGGCGGAGGAATTTACGCCGACGGCGGGGCGGACTTTGGCCGACTATCTGAAGCGGGTGAGGACGTCAGAGACGGGAGTCAGGAATCAGTAGTCGGGCGTCAGTTGTCAGTTGTCAGCGAGAGCTTGATTCTTTGCGATGGTGGGTTGTTCCCGGCTCTGCGATTAGGGCACATGGGCCACGTGAGTTCGGCTTGCCTGTGCCTTGATCACGTGGCCCTGGGTGCCTCGTTGCCGCTTCTGAGTGATAGCTGCTGCGTTGCTGTTTGGATTTCCTTACCAGTGGTTTCTTCGGTCGGCGTCCGTGAACACCGTGACACATCCGGGTAGTTTTCCGCAGAGCGCATTTGGATTTTCGATGGGCACGAATATCTGGTTATTGACGGGATTGACCGTGACAGAGTGAGCGTCGGTTCCGGTTGGGAAGTTTTCGATCCATTGATTTGTATCGGCATCGATGACGCCCAGCACCGGAGACGCTGTGGTTGATGTGGGGCTGGTGAAGTAGTCGCGTGCTCCCAGGTAATAGTGGTGATCCACCGGGTTGTAGGCGGCGTAGTCCACGCCACCGACCTGGGTGAGATTGGCCACGATGGCTCCGGTTCTTCCATTGATCACGTAAGTGCGCGGAGCGAACTGAACCGGATCAGGCGCCGGGAATCCCGGGTCGCAGGTGACCAGAACCTTTTCGCCGGGCCCTTGCGCCATTCCGGACGGCATGCAATTGTCGAGTCCCGAAAACACCTGCGTCACCTTCCCTGTTGCCGGCTCCATCTCGGCTACTGCGCCCGCGGTCAGGTCCGATCCGACCTCGGGAATGCTGATCAGGAACTTCTTCGTGCGGGAGTCATACAGAACGCTGCCGATGCCGCCCTGCGAGGTGTCGGGCGTGCCGTTCGTCCCATCGAAGGTCACTTGCTTCACGACCTTCAGTGTCAGGGTGTCAATCAGGCTGACGAAGGCGGGAGTGGAGTCTCCGTTGGAGACGATTACCACGTGATGTTCCGGATCGTAGTCCATCTCGTCGGCGCGAAATGCGCCGCCTGTAGAGATCTCGGCGACTTCGGGCGGCGAAGAAAGACTTGCACTCAGGTCAAACACTCGCACGGTGCTCGGATAGTCTCCGGCAAAGAGGTAGTGGCCGGCGACCACGCTTCCGTCGGGACCGGAGTGGGGACTATCAATGCCTACGCCGGCAAAGATGGCCGGCGTTTCGCCCACTTTGCGGTCGGTGAGCGCATCGATGATCGCGACGGCCTTTGACGAGCGGCTGGAGACGAAGAGCAATTGCAATTTGGGGTCGACGCTGGCCTGGTCGAAATTGACAAAGGGGTTGGCGGCCGACGTTCCGGGAACGCCGATGGCGCCGATGGGAACGACATGGGAGTGGGGATCGTGATTCCGGTCGGAGGCCGCCTGAGGGGGATGCGCATCGTCACCAGGATCGGTTTGACCGAGGACTGGCTGGCACAAAACCCAGCCGGAAGTCAGAAAAGTACACACGAGCACGACGAGAAGCTTTCTCATGAGTCCTCCTTCGTTGGTTTGTCTCGTTTTGGATAGCGCAACTTGCAGGCGCTTTACAGACTGGGCGCAAGTCTATCCAGCGTGATTCAACGCTGGGTTAATGCCGATGGGGGGAGCTGTGAATCTTCGCTGTCACGAGACAGTTATTGGATAGTCAGGAATCAGGAGTCGGGAATCAGGAAAAAGCGGAGCGCTTCGCGCTCTCCCACGTCCCCAGCCCCAGGGACATGGGCACCCGGTGTTTCGTCTGACGCCAGCAAGCCTTGGTTTAATAACCGTTAGCTGCCAAGTATTCAAGTGTTAGTTCAAAGGTTGACTCGGACTTCCGGGATTGCTCCAACGCCAGTTTGATCATCACGTCGGGTTCGATATTTACGGGATCGCCGGGTTGGAGGGCGTGGAGGTTGGTGACGTTGCGGGTGTGAGGGAGGATGGCAATGCCCACGACTTCCCCGTCCCACGAAGCGATGGTGAGGCTGATGCCTTCGACGGCGATGGAGCCTTTTTCTACCATGTAGCGGCGGGTGTTTTCTGGAATGCGGACGCGGAGCCACCAGTCGGTTGCGGCGGGATCGGCATCGGGATGGACAGGTTCGAGGCTAAGGAACTCGCCGCGGCCGTCGACGTGACCCTGGACAATATGGCCGCCGAGCGGGGCGCCGGCTGCGGTGGGGAGTTCGAGATTCACGATGGAGCCGGGCTGGAGACGGCCGAGCGAGGTGCGGTCCAGGGTTTCTTCGGCGAGATCGGCGTAGAAAAGCGGCGGCTCGGTGTCGAGGGGGATGGGCGCGAGGGCGGTGAGACAGGTTCCGCTCACGGCCATGCTGTCGCCGACGCGAAGGCGGTGGGCGAAGGCCGGAGCGGAGACGGTAATGCGCGTGGTGCCGGGGCGCGGCTCGAGGCGAACGATGGTCCCGGTGGCTTCGATGATCCCGGTGAACATGTGTTCAGATTACGCCCAGGGAGCCTTACACCCAAGGATCGCGGAGATAGGCATCGATGCGGACGTCGTTGCCGATGACTTCGATGATGGGTTGGGAGGCGAGCACGGGACCGGTGATGGTTTCCTGCATGAGCGGGACAGCGCCGGGGCCGAGAAACACGGGAGCATAGAAGAGGGTGAGCTTGTCGACGTGTTTGCCAGTGAGGGCAGAGCCGTTGAGCTGCGCACCGGATTCGAGCATGACGGAGAGGACGTCGAGTTCGCCGAGGCGTTTGAGGACCTGGGTGAGAGAGACTCCAGCGCGGCGGATGGGATCGCCCACGCGACGCGCAGGGGCACTCGGACCCGCGGTTTCAGGATCGACGCGTTCGATGCGGAGGCCCATAGCTTCCAGCGCCCTCTGATGCTCAGTGGGCGCGACGGAGCAGAAGATGACGACGTCTTCCTTCGCGGTGCGGACGAGCTTGGCATCGAGAGGGATGCGCAGGGCTGAGTCAAGGACGACGCGAAGAAGCGGACGGCGGCGCGGAAGTTCAGAGCGGTCGGTGAAGAGCGGATCGTCCTGGAGGACCGTGTTGATGCCGGTAATGACGGCGTCGACGCCGTGGCGCATGCGATGGACTTCTGCGCGCGTCTTTTCGCCAGTGAGATAGACAGGCGCTCCGGGCGGGGCAGTTCCGGGCGCGGGAGCGATGCGGCCATCGAGGGAGACGGCGGATTTGAGGGTGACGAAGGGAAACCCGGTGCGGATGTGGCGAGCGAAGCCGTCGTTGATCTGGCGAGCCTCGGCCTCCATCATGCCGGTGACGACATCGACGCCGGCAGCGCGCAGCTGCTCAATTCCCTTCCCGTTCACATCCGGGTTGGGATCGACGGTGGCGACGACGACACGGGAGACGCCGGCATCCGTGAGGGCTTTGGTGCAGGGACCAGTGCGGCCGGTGGTGCAGCAGGGTTCGAGGGTGACGTAAGCGGTGGAACCGCGGGCGAGTTTACCGGCATTTTTCAGCGCGCTGACTTCAGCGTGCTCGAGCCAGTCGTAGCCGTGGAAGCCTCGGCCGACAACGGAACCATCGCGCACAAGGACGCAGCCGACAGCGGGATTGGGAGAAGCGAAACCCAGGGAGCGGCGCGCCAGGCCGATCGCTTCCTTCATCCATTCTTCAAGCGGCGCTGCGTGTTCAGTCGTTCTCTTCACCAGGACCCCACAACTGCGAAAGCAGCGCGCTAAGCTGCCAGCAGCGAATTCACAAAAGCAGAACTGTCAAAGGGCAAAAGATCTTCAAGTGCTTCGCCCACACCAACAAAAAGAACCGGCAACTTCATTTCGCGCGCGATAGCAACGGCAATGCCGCCCTTCGCGGTTCCATCCAATTTGGTTAACACAATGCCGGTGACGCCGGCTGATTCAGTAAACAGGCGCGCCTGCTGCAATCCGTTCTGGCCGGTAGTGGCATCGAGCACGAGCAGAACTTCATGAGGCGCATCGGGAATGATGCGCTGCGCGGTGCGCCGCATCTTGTCCAGTTCGGCCATGAGGCCGGTTTTGGTATGCAGACGACCGGCGGTATCGACGATGACGACATCGTTGTGGCGATTTTTTGCAGCGGTCAATGCGTCGAAGAGGACGGCGGAAGGATCGCCGCCCTGGCGCGATTTGATCATCTCGACGCCGCTGCGCTGGCCCCAGACTTCCAACTGCTCGATGGCCGCAGCGCGAAAGGTGTCGGCTGCGCAGAGGAGAGCGGTCTTGCCCTGTGCGCGGTAGAACGCAGCCAGCTTGCCGCTGGTTGTCGTCTTCCCTGTGCCGTTAACGCCGACCATCATAATGACTTCAGGCGGCGTACGGACGGGCTTTGCTGGTCGCACATTCTCGTCGAGCATGGACTGCAGTTGCTCCTTCAGCAGGTCTTTCAGTTCCGCGCCATCGCGGATTTGCTGGCGTTTGGCCCGTTCCCGCAGGTTATTCGCAATTTCCGCCGCGGTAGTCACGCCAATATCCGCGGCGATCAGGCTCATCTCCAACTCTTCGAGCGCCGCCTCATCGACAGACCGACCGATGGCGAGAACTCCGTCGATGCGCTCGCCTAAACTGTCGCGCGTACGGGAGACTGCCTGCCGCATGCGCTCGAACAGATTTTTCTTTTCCGGCTCCTGCTGTTCGTTCAGGCTGCCGAACAACGTTTGAATCATGAAGAAGAGACCTCACCACAACTACTTCGAGTGTAACGAAAGGAGGGGATGCAGTTGATCCCCGCCGCGGGCTACACCACTTCGGCGGTGGGCCTTCTCATACGGAACGAGACCGGAACTCTCAGTTTCTTAACCTCCAGTGCGCCACTGCGTACCAGGGCGGTGAGCGCGTCAACGACAGCGGAGTCATAACGCGCCCCGGAAAGTCTCTTCATGACTTCGAGTACGTATTCGGGATTCATCGCAGCCTGATAGGGACGCGGCGTGGTCATAGCGTCGAAGGAGTCGGCCACGGCGATGATGCGCGCCATCAGCGGAATTTGATCGCCCTTCAAGCCGTAGGGATAGCCGGTACCGTCGAGCGATTCGTGATGCAGTTCGATGCCGGGAATGAGGTCGTGGAGCATCTCGATGGGACGGAGAATGGCCGCGCCTTTGACGGTGTGGGCTTTGACGATCTCGAATTCTTCAGGCGCGAGCGGCGAATCTTTCATGACGAGATAGTCTTCGATGCCGAGCGTGCCGATGTCGTGGAGGAGGCCGGAGAGGCGGATGGACTCGACTTTTTCTTCGTCGAGGCCGAGCTTGCGCGCGATGGCGGCGGAATAGCGGGCCACGCGTTCGGAATGTCCGCGCAGGTAGGCGGCGCGCTCGTCGACGGCCTTCGCCATCATGCGAATCAATTCCGCGAGCGTTTCATAAGCGCGACGCGCTTCTTCGTGTTTCGCCTGCCAGCCGTCCTGGAGGTTTTTAACGGCGGTTTGCCAGGAGACGATGATTTCCGCGAAGAGTTTGTCGGAAGTTTGGCGCGCGAGTTCCTGGCCGCGGAGAGGCGAGCCGGATTCGATGACCTCAACGAGTTCGTTGAAGTTTCTTTCGAAGCGGCTGCTCCAGACGGACGCGGCGAACCACGATAGCCCGAAGCCAACGGCACAGCCGACAACGCTCAGAATGAGAATGGATTGTGTCAGTTGCAGAACCAGCAAAACCGAGGCAACAGCAAGGACAACAATGCCGCTGAAGACAAGGACGAAGCGAAAAAAGACGCGCTGGCGCAGTCTTGGGATCCCTGATGAAGGGGTGGGCCGTGCGACGGGGCGTTGGGAGTCCTGCATTTAGTCAGTTCTCCAGGGTCGTACGGGGCCGCGGAGCCTTTCCCGCCCAGTTTACGAAGTCTGGGGCGGTCCTGGCGTCACACGAAGGTTGTACGGATATGTCCGATTGGGGTATCGGAAGGATATTACTGTAGTTACGCACGATGGTATGCGGTGGAAATCTCGTCATTGGAAAGGATCCCCCAGCCTACTCGTCGCGCCCGGGCCGGAGCATGAGCTCCTCGATGGCCGTCTGGGGCGATTTGCCGTGCATCAAAATGGCTTCCATCTGCTCGGCGATGGGCATTTCGACGCCATGTTTGCGAGCCAGGCCCAGGGCGGCGGAGGTGGTGCGAACGCCTTCCGCGACTTTGCCTTCGAGGCCGGCGAGGATCTCCTCGAGGCCACGGCCGCGGCCGAGCTCCATGCCAACACTGCGATTGCGGGAGAGCGAACCGGTACAGGTGAGGACGAGATCGCCCATGCCGGAAAGGCCGGCGAGGGTTTCCCGGCGACCGCCGCAGGCGACGGCGAGGCGGGTCATTTCCGCGATGCCGCGGGTGATGAGGGCGGCGTTGCTGTTGAATCCAAGGCCGAGCCCGGAGACGATACCGGCGGCGATGGCGATGACGTTCTTGATGGACCCGCCCAGCTCAACGCCGATGACGTCGTCGTTGGTATAGAGGCGGAGGGAGTTCGAGGAGAACTCGCGCTGGACGCGGGCGGCGAGGTCGGGGCTGGCAGAGGCGATGGTGATGGCAGTGGGCGCTCCGGCGGCGACTTCCTGGGCAAAGGACGGGCCACTGAGGACGCCGCAGGCGAGATGCAGTCCGCGGGTGGCAAGGACTTCGCCGATGACCTGAGTCATACGGAGGCAAGATTCGTCCTCAATGCCCTTGGTGGCGCTGACGAGGAGTTGCTCCGCGTGCAGATGAGGCAGAAAACCTTTGAAAGACGCGCGAGCGAATTGGGATGGCGTGACGCTGACGATGATCTCGGCGCCGGTGAGCGCTTCCGCCGCGTTGTCGGTGACGACGATGGATTCGGGAAGCTGAAAGCCGGGGAGAAACGTGGTGTTCTCGCGCTGGGTGCGCATGGTTTCAGCGACGTCGGTGGCGAAGGACCAGAGCGCGACCTGATGACCGCCGCGACGGGCGAGACTGATGGCCAGCGCAGTTCCCCAGGCTCCACTTCCCATGATGGCGATACGACTCATGCGGGATTGGTCCTTGTCTTGCCGAAGCGGTATTCCGTGCCGCTGATCAGGCGTGCGATGTTCTGGCGGTGTTTAGCGATCACGATGAGAGGCACGAGAAAGAGCACGGATGTGGACCAGGGAGTGCGGAGTCCGTGAGGCAGCAGCAGCGCCAGCACTGGAAATGCTGCGGCCGAAACGATGGAGGCCAGCGAGACATAACGCGAAGCGGCGAAGACGAGGGCGAAGAGGCCGAGTCCGGCGAGAGCGGCCCAGGGAGCGAGCGCGAGGAAGACGCCGAAAGCGGTCGCGACTCCTTTGCCTCCTTTGAAGCCGAGCCAGACGGTGTAGACGTGGCCAAGGATGGCGCAGAGGGCGGCAAGGGCGGTAGCGTTGGTGCGGACGAGCGGGGATGCGCCCATACGCGCGGCGATCCAGCCGCAGAGGAGTACGGCACACAGGCCCTTGAGGACGTCGAGAAGAAAAGTGACGGCGCCGAGGCCTTTGCCGCCGGAGCGCATGACGTTGGTAGCGCCGATGTTGCCGCTGCCGGAGTGGCGGATGTCTTCGTGGCGGAAGATGCGGACCAGCAAATAGCCAAAGGGGATGGAGCCGAGCAGGTAGGCCAATCCCGCGGTTGCTGAGTCGATGGCTAGGGGCATTCCGAGATTGAGTTTAGCAGTTGAGCGCAGCGCGGTGTGCTGCGCTCAACAGGGTGTAGCGGGTAGGGGGTACGGTGTAGACGTTCGCTGCGCGGGCTTCGAGCGCTATTGAACTGGTTTGGCTTTGCCGTCCTGCAGGGTTTGCTGAATGATGGTGTGGACCTGACGGTCTAAGTCTTCCGCCAGTTTGCCTTCCTGTTCGCCGAGCAGGCCTTGCTTCTCGCCGAGCTTGCCTTGTTCTTCGCCAAGCTTGCCCTGTTGTTCGCCGAGGAGACCCTGCTTTTCGCCGGCCTCGCCCTGGAGTTCGCCGATGCGCGCCTGGATGTTCGCAACCTTCTCCTGAAGGTCCGCTATTTTCTCCGGGGTCCACTCCTGTTGAATTTTTGCGAGCTTCTCCTGCAACTCCGCCATTTTTTCCGGAGTCAGCAACTGGTCCTGATCGAGTTTGATTTTCGCTTCGATGTCAGCGATCTGTTTGGTGTCGATCTGAACCTGCGCGACCTTCGCGCTGGCGGCGGCTGCGTCGAGTTCGGCCAATTCTTTGGAGAGGTCGGGGAGGCGGATGGTGACGTCATATTCCTGGTGGCGGCCCAGGGCCTCCTGCTGTTTGCCGAGGATTTCCTGCTGGCGTCCCAGATCTTCCTGCTGTTTACCGAGCAATTCCATCGGGGCGTACATGGATTCAATGTGGGCAATGATTGCGGGGTCGGTGACGATGTACGACTTGCCGTCATGCGTGAACCAGAGGAAGGGACCGTTCGTCATGCGGCGGGCCTGATCGATTTGGTTTTTGCGATCGGCGGACCAGTTCCCCGAGAAGGTGAGGTTCTGATCAGATCCGCGAACGATGGCGTAGGAATCGCCGTTGGAGTCGTAGTGGTACGTATTGCCCTTTGAAGTGTGCCCGTTGGTGACCGTTCTGGTGGAGTCGGTGGACAAGGACTGACCCTCGCCAATGGAAACACCCACACCCTCGGCGGGTGGAGGCGGGATGGCAGGGACATCCGGCGCCACGGCGGGTGCTGCATCAGAGCCCGGCGGTGGGATCGGAATGTCGGGTGAGGCGGGGGGTGGTCCAACTACCTGCGACTGATCGGGTGCCTGACCGGGGAAGGCCTGGCCGGTATTTGGAGCTGCAGCAGGGTTGGGCGCGGTCGCAGGATTTGGCGCCGTAGCCGGAGGAGGGGGCGCGGACTGCGCTGATGCGGACGGGACACGCGTGAGGGAAACAGCGATGAGAGCTGCGGGGATGAGGAGCAGCGAAGCGAGGGCGCGGCGGCGACCTTCCGCAAAATAGGTGCGGAAGTGATGCTCGTTGAGCATGGATTCGACGCGGCGTGTGAGATTTCCGGAGCGGGCCATAGCGACTCCCGGGAGAGATTTGTGCGGCATGGCCGCAAATTCGAGGACGATTTGGGCGTAGCCTGTGCGGCTCGCGGCCGCATCGATACCGGCGCGATCGCCGATGGCTTCGCCCAGCGAAGAAAGCGTGCGGCGCAGCCACCAGCCAAGCGGGCTAAACCAGAAGAATGCTGTGTACAGACCGGCGAGAAGCTGCAAATAGAAATCGAACTGCCGCACGTGGGACCGCTCGTGCGCGAGAACCATGCGGAGTTTTTTCATGTCCCACTGCGAATAGCCGGCGGGGAGAACGATGCCGGATCCGATGGTGACAGGCGATGGAATTTTGCTGCTGGTGCGGACATGGGGATCGGGAGCAATGAGGGGTGAGACGGGCAGTGCAGTGGTCCAGAGACGAATGGCGGCGGCCAGACCGTAAAGGAGACGGATCAATAGCGCGATGGTGACGGCCAGGTAGAGGCCGATGAGCATTTGGGTGACAGGCGGCCAGTGGATGGAGCGATGGACGATGGGGGGCGCGGGGGTGATGGGGTCATTTGCAACGGGCGCCAGCTCGATGGTGGTGGGGATGACGCTGGCAGCGTGAGGTTCGGCGGTCGCCGGAATCGCGAGCTCGATCGGTGCTGCCTGGGCTGTCATGTGAACGGGCGTTGTGGCTTGGAGTGCGGGGCTGATGCGGATGGGGAGGGTCCAGCCGAGGCGTTGCGGGAGGGTGCGCATGACGAGCGGCATGGCCAGCGAGGCGAGGAGGACGAGGCTCCACGCGGCTTTGCGTGCGGGAACATTGCGGACGCGCAGAGCGCTTAACCCGAGGCCCACGGCTGCGGCGAAGACCAATCCCCGCAGAGCTGCTTCCAGAATGATGGCTGTCATGCTTTGCCTCCTTCCTGATTTTTGGCGGCGCCGATGCGGCGAGCGAGGCGCTCGAGTTCGGCGCGGGACACTACTTTGGAATCGACCATACCGACAAGGAGTTCTTCGACGGATCCGGCACAAAACCAATCGACAATGCGCTGCACAGCGCGGCCCGCTACTTTTTGCGGCGACTCCGCGGGGCGATAGATAAAGGTACGGTTATCGACGTCATGGGCGAGGTAACCCTTCTCTTCGAGACGGCGCAGGACGGTGCGAATCGTCGAATCTTTGAGAGGACGATCGAGCTCTTCGCGGACCTGATCGGCGGTAGTTTCGCCGAGACGCCAAATGACGCTGAGGACGTCGCGTTCGAGGTCGCCGAGTTCTGCGGGATCGTGGGTCGAAGGAGTGTTACTCGCCATAATGTTACAGACGGTAACAGATAGGATTAGTGAGCGCAAGGGAAATTTTTTTGCGCGGAACGGCGGGTGTCGAGGGGTTTATTCACGCACGTATCAGCGATAAGGCTATCCGTGGGGGACAGATGGGGTTAAGCTCGGTGCCACGGAGATACAGATGAAACCCTATTTGGCGGCTGGAATTGCTCTTGGAATTGGGCTGGGAATTGCGATCGGCTTTGCATTCCACCATGTTGCGATCGGCATAGCGGCGTGCGTGGTGATTGGCGCGGGTCTTGGCTTTTTGATGGACCGGAGAAAGCGCACCCTGGCCTGACCTGGTCAGGAATGCCGTCGCACTACATGAGGCGGCGACGGACCAGGTCTAATGCCTGCTGGCTGGCGTAGAAGCGAACGGCGGCGCGATCGCCGGTGAAACGCTTCTCGATGACGTCGGTACCGTCAGCATCGCTGACCGCGACCCAGACGAGGCCTACGGGCTTCTCTTCTGTGCCTCCACCGGGGCCGGCGATGCCGGTGACGCCTAAACCCAGCGTGGAGCCGCAGCGCTCGCGGATGCCTTCCGCTAAATCAATGGCTACTTCCCTGCTCACGGCTCCGTGGCGCGCGATCAGTTGCGTGTCGACGCCGGCTAATTCTGTTTTGAGGCGGTTGCTGTAGACAACTGCGCCTCCGGTGAAGGAGCGCGAGCTGCCGCTGACACTGGTGAGGCGCTCGGCGACCATGCCTCCGGTGCAGCTTTCAGCGACGGCGAGGGTAGCGGCGCGCATTTCAAGGTAGTAGAGAACGATCTGCTCGAGGGTCTCGCCCTGCGACGAGTAGATGTAATCTTCGAGCTCTTCTTCAAGCTTGCCGGCGAGTTCGTCGACGCGGGCCTGGGCTATCTCCGCGATGGGCTTGGCGCAGCTGAGACGCAGTTCGATGTCGCCGAGGTGGGCGAGGATGGTGGTTTCGACATCTTTGTACTGGGTGTAGATGGGGGCGATGCGGGAGTCGGCAGTGGACTCGCCGATCATGGCTGCCTTCAACACGCGAGTAACGATGTGGCGTTTGGGGACGATTTCCCTGAGGCGCGGCAGGCATTCCCCTTCGAACATGCCTTTGAGTTCGTGCGGGGGACCAGGAAGCAGCATGACGAGCTTGCGATGCGATCCGATGACCGTGTCGAGCCACTGGCCGGGGGCGCTGCCGAGCGGGTTGGGGAGGATGGTGGCGCCCTCGACGACGTCAGCTTGCTTCTCGTTATTGCGGGTGAGGGTGATGCGGCGCGCCGCGGCGCGGGCGTAGAGATGCGCGATGAGGTCGGGATCGCGGCGGAGCTTGACGTTGAGAGCTCCGGCGACGGCTTCGCGGGTGAGGTCATCTTCGGTGGGGCCGAGGCCGCCGGAGACGAGGACGATGTCGACGCGGTTCAGGGCGGAGCGGACGGCGCTGGTGAGATGGCGGATGTTGTCGCCGACGATGGTTTTGAACGCGACGGCGACGCCGAGCTGATTGAGCTGGGAGGTGAGGTAGAGGGAGTTGGTGTCCTGCCGGAAGGGCGTGAGCATTTCGGACCCAACCGCGATAATTTCCGCGTTCATCGATCTCCTCAGGGGCCTGATGCGCGGCTTAGACGAGCCGCCAGCCTTCCACGCCAAGAGCTACATGATAAAGGGAGGTGCTGGTGGCGACCAGAGCGCCGCCTCCCGGGACGAAGCTGAAGCCGACGATGCCGGTGCCGGAAATGGCCAGGGACATGGTGCCCTCCGGGTCGATAGAGACGATGCCGCGACGTCCTCGCATGGATGCGGCTACATAGACGTTTCCGGCAACGTCGACGGCAATGCCCTGGGGCCGGCCGAGTCCACGCTGCAGGACCGTGGTGACACCGTCGCGATCGATGGCATAGACCGCATCGTGGCTGGAGGTGGTGGGGCCAGTAACGTAGAGGGTTCCATCGGGTCCGAAGGCCAGGTGATAGGCGGCAATGCTCGGCTCGAGGGTGGCGAAGACGAAGATCTGGCGGTCAGGAGCGACCTTGAAGATGGTGCCGCTGCGATCGCCGACGTAGAGGTTCTGATCGACGTCGAAAGCGATGCCGGTGGCCACGCCCATGCCTTCCGCGTAGACGGTGGATGCGCCGTTGCGGGCGACTTTATAAACCTTACCTTCGTGGCGCGAGGAGACGTAGAGATTCTCTTCGTAGTCGACGGCGAGGCCGGTGGCGTTCATGATGCCGCGGACGAAGGGGCGCATTTCGCCATCGCGCTCGATGCGGAAGACGGAGATGGGTGTTTCCTGGCCGCGATCGCCGGAGAAGGTGATGAAGATGTTGCCGGAGTTGTCCATAACCGGGTTGGCGACCATGTGCGCGCCGGTGGCGATGAGGCTGGCGACGCGGACTTCAACGGCGTTGCTTTGCGCGCCGTTTTGCAGGATGCGGAGGCGTCCGGTTTCGGCCTCGTCGGGGACGCGAACGTTGATGCGCGCCGCGCGGCTGAGCAGGATCGGGGCGGAAAGGTCGCCGAGCATGGCGACAGGAGAGCGCCATCCGGAGCCGCTGGAGGCGACAGCGCCGAGGTTGATGCCGCGAATTTCGACTTCTCCACCGGGCAGGGCGGCTACGGGAGAGATGGCGTCGATTCGCGGCGCCGTGCCTGGTTCAGATTTAAGAATGCGCACCATAATGATGACCGCTTTCTATGTTCGTCCTACCACCAGTGCCTGACCAGCAGCATTATCAGCAATCCCCAGACGCCGGCGGCCAGGTCGTCGAACATGATGCCGGTGCCGCCGTGGAGCCGTTCTAATTGCCGCGCCGGCCACGGCTTCACGATATCGAAGAGCCGAAACAAGGCTAAACCCAGCAACGCATGACGCCAATCCAACGGCGTTGCTGCAAGAACGATCCATTGCCCGGCAACTTCGTCGATGACGACGAAGCCAGGGTCTTCGTGCCCGCATTCACGCTCGACAACGGTTCCGGCGGGAAT
>DATHQV010000098.1:0-3878 GCA_035482355.1 Acidobacteriaceae bacterium
AAAGAACTCCTCGCGCAGGCCGGCTACACCTTCACCGTCGCTCCTGCACACATTCCTGAAGAGCCGCTGCCTGGTGAATCGCCCATCGCCTACGTCGTCCGCCTTGCCCGGGAAAAGGCCGAGGCCGTCTTTGCTCAGCACCCTAATCGCGAAAACGACTCCGGCCCGCTCCTCGTACGTCCGCTCCTCGTCTTAGGAGCCGACACCACCGTCGTCGCGCCAAACGGAGAGATCCTCGGCAAGCCCGTCGACGCAGCCGACGCAGCCCGCATGCTCCGCCTGCTCGCCGGAGCCACCCATCAGGTCATCACCGGAGTCGCCGTCGTCTCACCCGGCAACGTCGAATCCGCAGCCGAGGTCACGCATGTCACCATGCTCACCTTGTCCGAATCGGAAATCGCGGACTACATCGCGACCGACGAGCCCATCGACAAGGCCGGGGCCTACGCCATCCAAGGGCGCGCCGCCCGCTGGATTCCGCGTGTCCACGGCTGCTATTTCAATGTCGTTGGATTGCCGCTCTCGCTCGCAAGCAGCATGATCGAAGGCACCCTCCGGCGCCTCGAGAAAACCGCCGCCCCTGTCCCCGAAGCGGCGGCAGCTTCATCCATTTGAGAATCGACCGCCGCTATCTCTCTGGCGCTTGCCCCTTCTCCGCCTCAGCGCCCTCCGCAGGCTTCGGAGCAGGCCCCCGTGGAGACATCGTGATCAGTCCCACCACCGTCAGCAGCGATACAGCCAGCAGCCCGTACTCAACCAGTCTCAGCATGTCCGTCACCCTTCCGGCTTCAACATCATCGCCGCCAGCAGCGCCGTTCTTGGCGCCAGTTCCTTCAGCACAATCGATTCATGTACCGCATGCGCGCCTTCGCCTATCGCGCCCATCCCGTCGAGCGTAGGAATACCCAGCGCCGACGTAAAATTCCCATCCGACCCGCCTCCCGTCGCTGCTTCCTGCAGGCCAAAACCCATCGTCCCGGCAAGAGTTGCTGCCCGCCGGAATAACGCCGCCGTTCCACGCGTCCGCTCCATCGGGGGCCGGTTCAACCCGCCCTCCACTGTCAGGACGCAGTGCTGATCGTAAGCGCGCAGTTTGCGAAACTTCCGATCCACTCGCAGCGCATCCTCTGCCTTCGCAATCCGCACGTCGACCTCAGCTTTCGCTTCGGCCGCTATCACGTTAGACCGCGTTCCCCCCTGAATGGTTCCAACATTGACAGTGATGCCTCGCCTCAGTTCAGTAAACCCCTGGATCGTGTCCACCTGCCGCGCCAGCTCCGCGATCGCTGAGTGCCCGCGCTCAAAGTCCACACCGCTGTGCGCCGCCACGCCCTTCACGTGAACCGTATATCCGCCCACGCCCTTGCGTGCCGTCTTGTACGCGCCCTCCAGCCCCTGCGCCGGCTCCAGCACATACACTGCCTCGCATTCCCGTGCCAGCTTCTCTGTCAGCGAACGCGAAACCGTGCTGCCGATCTCTTCGTCGCTCACCAGCAGAAGAATCACCGGCCGCTCGAGCAACTTGGCCTCCAGCAGATACTCCACCGCCGTCAGCGCCATCGCCACGCCAGCCTTCATATCGAGCACGCCCGGACCCCACACCCTGCTTCTTTCCACCTTGAATGGCATCCGCCGCAGCGTGCCCAGCTCCCACACCGTGTCCAGATGACCCAGCAGCATGATCGGCTTCACGCCGCGCCCGCCCCGCCCGAAGCGCACCTCCAGCAGATCGCCAAACTTCTTCCGCGGGTGTCGCCGCAACCGTCCGCCCAGCCCCGTGCACTCCCGCTCCACCCGGTCGACGCAGGCATCCACCGCAGCCTTGTCATGGCTGGGAGACTCAAGTTCGACAAGATCCTTGAGCAGGCTGAGTGTGCGATCCTGTCGCCGGCGCATCACCTCCAGTAAATTAAGCGCGTCACAACCCATTGATTCAAAAAACATTACCATACCCGTCAACCATACTCACACCCGTCACTGAGTGTGTGCGAAATACCCGCATAACTGTGGCAAATATACAACAGTGAAACTTCGCTCTTCTGACATTAGTCTATGCCTTCGTACCCATACGCAGTAACAAGTCTGGGGAACGAGGTCGCCGTTTGACAGAAAGTAGTCATTTCGAACAAACCATAGCCGACGCAATCGAGTTCTCCGGCATAGGCCTACACAGCGGAGCTCCCGTTAAGATGCGGCTGCTGCCCGCCCCCGGCGGCTGCGGCATTCTTTTCCGCCGGACCGACCTCGACAACTTCGAAATCCCCGCTACTGGCCGCAACGTCGCCAAGGTTAGCTATGCAACCAGCCTCATGCGCCAGGGCGTCCTCATCTCCACCACCGAGCACCTGCTCTCCGCCCTGATCGGCGTCGGCGTCGACAACGTCATCGTCGAGATCGACAACCTCGAACTTCCCATCCTCGACGGCAGTGCGCTTCCCTACGTCGAGGCCTTCCGCAATGTCGGTCTGAAGATTCAGCGCCGCCGCCGCGAATACCTCCGCATCCGCCGGACCGTCGAGGTCCGCGAAGGCGACAAGTTCATCGGCGTGTATCCCGGAGAGGGCTACAGCGTCTCTTACAAGATCGACTTCCCCACACCTATCGGGCGCCAGGGCTTCGCCGTCGATCTCGCCACCCGCGATTACGCTGCTCAGATTGCCCCGGCCCGCACCTTCGGCTTCAAGGAAGACGAAGAGATGCTGCGCAACATGGGACTCATCCGCGGCGTCTCGGAATCAAGCGCTATCATCCTCAACCGCAAAGGCGTCCTCAACGGCCCTCTGCGCTTCGACGACGAATTCGTCCGCCATAAGGTCCTCGACCTCATCGGCGACCTTGCTCTCGCCGGTCATCACATTCTGGGCCACGTCGTCGCCGAGCGCGCCGGACACGCGATGCACACCGCGCTCGTCTCGCGCCTTCTCAAAGACCGCTCCGCATGGGAGCTCGTCACCCTCGGTCAGGCCAAGTCCAAACTGAAAGATCGGCTCAAGGAAAAAGTTCCTGCCCGCGCCGCCGCTCTCGTCACCGCTTAAACAAACACCAGGCACTGCGGCTTCACAATCGGAAATTCCTTCCCCGTTTCCGCCAGCAACCCTGTCTTGGTGTCCCGCTTCACCACCGAAATATTGTCCGAGTCCTGGTTCGCCACCAGCATCCACCGCTCTGTCGGATCGAGCGCAATGTGCCGCGGCGTCTTCCCGCCATACTTGCTCGATCCCAGCTTCGTAAGCTTGCCCGTCGCCGGATCCACCCTGAAGCTCACCAGCACATCGTCAAACCGATCCGCCGCATACACAAACTTCCCCGCCCGATCCAGCACAATCTCCGAGGCGTGAGGATTCTTGCCCGCGTATCCCTCTGGAATCAGGCTCACCGTCTGCACTGTCGTCAGCGATCCCGCCTGCGGATCCCAGCGCAGCGCCGCGACCTCTGAAGACAGTTCCAGCACGCAGTAAGCCCACTTGCCGTTCGGATGAAACCGCAGCGCTCTCGGCCCCGTACCTGGCTCCGACTTCCACTCCGGCGGATCATGGGGAGTCAGCTTCGCCGTCGCTGCATCCAGGTCGTAAATGTGGATGCAGTCCAGCCCCAGATCATTCATCAGCACATATTTGTTGTCCGGAGTGACGGTCGCGCGATGGGCATGTGCCGCTTCCTGATCGGGTTTCGGACCATGCCCGCTGTACTGGAAAAATGACACCGCCTCCGTCAGCCCGCCATCCGCCTTCACATGAAACGACGCTGCGCTGCCGCCCGAATAATTCGCGCAGAAGACCGCCTGCCCCGTCTTATCCACGGCAACATGGCATGTCCCGGTCCCCTTCGCCGACACCGCATCGATCGCCGTCAACTTCCCGGCCTTCGCATCCACGACG
>DATHQV010000099.1:0-2766 GCA_035482355.1 Acidobacteriaceae bacterium
CCGAATTCGAATCCATTCTCGGCTCCGAGAAGAAACTTCGCACCGTCATCATTAAAGAGCTCGAAGAGGTCAAGAAGTTATACGGAGACGAGCGCCGGACCCGCATCGAAGACGAAGCCGCGGAAATCGTGCTCGAAGACCTCATCGCCGACGAGCAGGTCGCCGTCACCGTCAGCCATTCCGGCTACATGAAGCGCACGCCCATCTCCACCTACCGCATGCAGCGCCGCGGAGGCGTGGGCCGCACCGGCATGAAGACGCGTGACGAAGATTTCGTCGAGCATCTTTTCCTCGCGTCCACTCACGCCTACATTCTCATCTTCACCAACACCGGCCGCGTCTACTGGCTGAAGGTTTACGAAATTCCCGACGTCAGCGCCGCGGGCAAGGGCAAGCACGTGGGCAGCCTGGTGGGACTGCAGCAGGGCGAGGCCGTCCGCACCATGCTCGCCGTGCGCAATCTGGAATCAGAGAACAAATACATCTTTTTCGCCACGCGCAACGGCCTGGTGAAGAAGTCTGCGCTGCGCGAATTCATGCATGTCCGCTCCAACGGCATCAACGCCATCAACATTGAGCAGGGTGACGAACTTGTTTCCGCCCGCATCACCAACGGCCAACAGATCATCTTCATCGCGTCGCACGAAGGCATGGCCGTGCGTTTCGACGAAAGCCACGTTCGCCCCATGGGCCGCGCCGCCTATGGTGTGAAAGGCATCAATCTGGAAAAAGGCGACTACGTAGTCGGCATGGCCACAACACCAAAGCCCGGAGCAGAAGCATCCGCGACCTCGGAACATGTGGGAACGGCCGAGCCTGCCCTGAGCGAAGTCGAAGGGTCCGTTCCGAGCACGCAAGCGCCCGAGGGTGTCGATGCCGCCGCCACCGAACCCGAAGTAGTCGACGTAACCGTCAAAGGCTCCTTAATCCTCTCCGTCACCGAAAACGGATTCGGCAAGCGCACGCCCGCCGACGAATACCGCCTCACCAACCGCGGCGGCAAAGGCGTCATCAATCTCAAAACCACGGAACGCAACGGAAAAGTCGTAGGCATCGCTCAAGTGGACGAAACCTCTGAAGTCATGCTCATCAGCCACTACGGCAAAATCATCCGCATGGATTCAAAAACGATCCGCGAATCCGGCCGCAACGCGCAAGGCGTTCGCTTGCTGCACCTCGAACCCGGCGACCGCGTGGCCGCCGCCGTCGTCATCGCCCCCGAAGAAGAACCAAACGGCGGCAATGGAGGCACGCTGATTCAGTAAGTTGGTCGTGATTGCGTGGCGCGGGCACTCTTGCCCGCGCCTCTCCATGCCAGTACTCGAGCGAGGGTGGTCATCCTGAGCGGAGCATGAGCTGCCGCCTGAAAGGCGGTCATGCGTAGTCGAAGGACCCCTTTCGCTGTCCAGCATCTCTGGCTCGCCGAGGCGTTCCTACGACTGCCCTCCTTGCGCAACAACTGCGCTCCACCCGAACCACTTCCGCCCCGCCCACCGCAAAAATCTCCACCCCACCGCCGCGCCACCCCCAACGGTCCCGACCCACAGCAGCACCGCCGGCAGATAAAACAGAAACGCCATCATCGCCGACGCATAGCCAGCTAGGCTCTCCAGCCCATCACGCAACGCCAGCTTCACCTGGTACAGCGGACGCCAATTCAGTCCGAACACCTGCGTCTCGGCCTCAGTGCGCAGCGAGATGGCGATGGCCACCGTCTCCGTCAGCTTCGAAAGCGCGTTGAATTCCGCCTGCTGCTGCTCGATCTGCCCGCGTACTTCGCTGATTCGCTGGCTCACCGCGAGCAAGTCCTTCACCGTGTTCGCCTGCTTCAGGATCGCCAGATACTGCGCCTCCTCGGCCCGCAAGTTGCGCAGGTTCGCATCCTGATCCACGTATTGCCGGGTCACGTCCCGCGCGTCGATGCTCTCGTTCTCGACGCGCAGACCCAGCTTTCGGATCTCCGTCCGCGTCTGTTCGAAGCGCGCCGCCGGAACACGAATCGTGAGTGAACCGCTGGCCGCATCCTGTCCGCCGCCCTGCGAGCTCTCCAGATACCCGCCTTCCGTTTCCGCCAGCGCCATGATCTTATCCATCACCTGCGCCGGATGCTGCACCACGATCGCAAGCGAACTGGAGCGGATGATCTTCCGCTCGCCGGAAGCATCCGTCGCAGCCCGTACCCCCACAGAGCTCTCCATCGCGACACCCTCCGCCGGTTCCGCCATGACGACCGTCTTACTCTTCGCGGGAACCGGCGCATAGAACGTTGGCGAGGGTTGATCGCGCACGATTTGCCGGTGCATCGACAGCGTCTGTGCAGACCGATGTAGAGCAGGCAGCGCCATCACAAGCCAGAACAATCCAATGCCAAATCCGGCCGCGATCAGCGCCCAGGTCTTCGTGTGATCGTTGCGCAATTCCGAGAAAGTTGACATAACGTCCCCCTGAAAGGGAACGCACGATCCCGAAATTCTTGCGCGCGATTCAGGGACCGGTTGCGTGTTACGATGGCGCGGTTTACAGATGTCCTTTCACGCTCGCCAACTGATCCCCGCTCTTGGAAAAGATCAATACTTCGAGGTCATCCGCGAGTGGGATATCCTTTGCTGCAATCTGCATCCGATAGAAAGCGGCGGGACCCCTTCGCGCGGCCAACACGTAAAAAGGGCGGCGAAGATACGCCGCCCCACAATCTTTTCTATCCGTGTAAACCCGCGTAGATCCGCGGGCAAATGCACTTAGCCCTAGATATCCAAATTCTTCACA
>DATHQV010000100.1:0-38969 GCA_035482355.1 Acidobacteriaceae bacterium
GCAGACCGGAACCCCGCGCGCTGCGCTTCTATGGCGCACGCCATCCCCGTCGGGCCCGCCCCAATCACCAGAACGTCGAAATTCTCCGTTTGCCCCATCTCCCTAGCTTAGACGATGGATGCGGGGCCTGTGTACATCGCGCCGCCGCCCGTTCGGTTAACCTGAAAGATGGGGACGGAACCCCATCAGGCACACTATGGCGACGATTCGGCAGGAAGACTTTATCCAGAGCATCGCGGACGCTCTGCAATACATCAGCTATTACCATCCGGTGGATTACATCACCAGCCTGGCCCGCGCCTACGAGCGCGAAGAATCCCCGGCGGCAAAGGACGCCATCGCCCAAATCCTCATTAATTCCCGCATGTGCGCCGAAGGCCATCGCCCCATCTGTCAGGACACCGGCATCGTCACCGTCTTCCTCAAGATCGGCATGGACGTCCGCTGGGACGCGACGATGACCGTCCAGGAAATGGCCGACGCGGGCGTCCGCCGCGCCTACCTGGATCCCGATAACAAGCTGCGCGCCTCCATCCTGGCCGATCCAGCCGGAGCGCGCCGCAACACCAAAGACAACACACCCGCAGTCGTCAGCGTCGAAATGGTTCGCGGCGGCGAAGTGGAAGTGACCGTGGCCGCAAAAGGCGGCGGCTCTGAGGCTAAGTCGAAGTTCGCCATGCTCAACCCCTCCGACTCCATCGTGGAATGGGTGCTCAAAACCGTCCCCACCATGGGCGCAGGCTGGTGCCCCCCAGGCATGTTGGGCATCGGCATCGGCGGCACGGCGGAGAAAGCCATGCTCCTCGCGAAGGAATCCCTCATGGATCCCATCGACATGCGCGACCTGCTGGAGCGCGGCCCAAAGAATCGCATCGAGCAAATGCGCGTTGAGCTGTACGAAAAGGTGAATCAGCTCGGAATCGGCGCGCAGGGCCTCGGCGGCCTCACCACCGTGCTCGACATCAAGATTCGCGACTACCCCACCCACGCCGCCAATTTGCCCGTAGCGATGATTCCCAACTGTGCGGCCACACGCCACGCGCACTTTGTGCTCGATGGCTCCGGAGCCGTGACCCTCGCGCCGCCCTCCCTGAAGGACTGGCCCGAGCTGACCTACGACGTCTCATCCGCGCGCCGCGTGAACCTCGATACCGTCACCCGCGAAGAAGTGGCCACCTGGAAACCCGGCGACGTCGTCCTTCTCAGCGGTAAGCTGCTCACCGGCCGCGACGCCGCGCACAAGCGCATGACGGAAATGCTAACCCGCGGCGAAAAACTGCCCGTCGACTTTACCAACCGATTCATCTATTACGTAGGCCCGGTCGACCCCGTCCGCGAGGAAGTCATGGGTCCCGCAGGTCCCACCACCGCAACCCGCATGGACAAATTCACCCGCCAGATGCTGGAGCAGACCGGCCTTCTCGGCATGGTGGGCAAGGCCGAGCGCGGCCCCGCGGCGATTGAAGCCATCCGCGACAACCGCGCCGTGTATCTCATGGCCGTCGGCGGCGCCGCCTACCTCGTCTCCAAAGCGATTCGCGCAGCACGCGTCGTCGCCTTCGAAGACCTCGGCATGGAAGCCATCTACGAATTCGTCGTCGAAGACATGCCGGTCACGGTCGCCGTCGACTCCGAGGGCATCTCAGTCCACGAAACCGGACCCAAAGAATGGAAGGCAAGAATTCAACGTGAATTCGCCGGAGTACCGATTCTGGCCTGAGAACCGGCAGTCCACGCGGGCGCATAAATTCCAATGCCTTCTCCGTCGCCTATGCCTTCTCCGTCAAAGGAGTAGCTACCGATGACAGCAACCCGCAAAGAAAAAGACTCCCTCGGATTCTTCCCGGTCCCCGCCCACGCCTACTACGGGGTGCAAACCGCCCGCGCCGTCGAGAACTATCCCATCTCCGGCATGCGTGCCCATCCCCTGCTCATTCGCGCCATCGCCATGGTCAAACTCGCCGCTGCCGAAGCCAATCGCGAAGTGGGCACCGTCAACGCGCGCCGCGCCGACGCCATCCTCCAGGCCGCGCGGGAAGTCATCGACGGCCGCTGGAACGACGAATTTGTCGTCGACGTCTTCCAGGCTGGAGCCGGCGTCAGCTTCCACATGAACGCCAACGAAGTCATCGCCAATCGCGCCAACGAAATCCTCGGCGGCAAGCTCGGCGAGTATGCCGAGGTTCATCCCAACGATCACGTCAACTACGGCCAATCGACCAACGACGTCTTTCCGACAGCGATGCGTGTAGCGGCGCTCCTCGCCCTCGAAACTCTCTATCCAGAGCTGGACACGCTCGCCGCCGCCTTTGCACAGAAGGGCGCAGAGTTCGACGGCATCATGAAGGCCGGCCGCACCCACATGCAGGATGCCGTCCCCATCCGCCTCGGCCAGGAATTTGCAGCCTATGGCGTCGCAATTGGCAAAGCTTCAGAGGCACTCCGCTCGGCCGGCCTGGCCCTGCGCGAATTAGGTCTGGGCGGCACAGCCGTCGGCACCGGACTCAACACGCATCCCGACTACCGCGCGAAAGCCGTAGCCAATCTCGCACGCATTTCCGGCCAGCCGCTCATCCCTGCCGACGACCTGCGCTGGGCCATGCAGTCCCACGCCTGCATGAGTCAGGTCAGCGCAGCCCTCCGCAACCTCGCCCTCGAAGTCATTCGCATTTCGAACGACCTGCGCCTGCTCTCGTCAGGCCCCAACACCGGCTTCAACGAAATTCACCTGCCCAGCCTGCAGCCCGGTTCGTCCATCATGCCCGGCAAGATCAATCCAGTCATGGCCGAGCTCGCCGCCATGGTAAGCTTTCAGGTCATCGGCAACGACACAGCCGTAGCCCTCGCCGTCCAGGCCGGTCAGTTAGAACTCAACGTCATGATGCCGGCGATGGCCTACAACGTTCTGCAAAGCATCACCATCCTCGCCAACACGCTGCACCAATTCACCGAGCGCTGCGTGGCAGGCATCACCGCCAACGCCGAAAAATGCCGCCAGTATGCGGAGAGCACCATCGCCCTCGCGACCGCGCTGAATCCTTACATCGGCTATGCCAAAGCCGCGGAACTGGTCAAGGAATCCGTGGCGACCGGCGAATCCATCGTCGCCCTGGCGCGCAAGAAAAATCTGCTCACCGAAGAACAAATCGCAGAGATTCTCGATCCCCGGAAAATGGCCGGCCCTTAAGCCAGGCACCTAGCCCCCAGCCCCAGTCCGGCGCGGCCGCCGCAGCCCGAACATCCGGTTCTTGCGCACTTCCCAACCCGCGCAGGAAACCAGCGTCCACACCACCGCAGCCCCAGCAATCACCAGCGCCGCGTTGTGTCCTGGCAGCTGTCGCCACAGCACCGCCGCAAACGTGCAAAGTCCAATCGATCCCAGAGCCGCGCCAGCCGCATCGATGCTCGCCGCCATCCGTCCGCGCACCGTCCCGTCGCAGCCCATGCGTTGCTTCCGCTTCTTCTCGTGCGCTTCCAGCAGCGTTGCCGTAGCCGGAAAGATCGCGGGAAACGCTAGAAACAGTCCGCCGATCCCCGGACCGAATCGTTGCGCCAGCAAACCCGCCAACACCGTCGCCGATCCTCCAAACAGGAAACGGATCAAATACTCATGCGGCCTGGTTCCCTTCACAGCGGAGAGTCTGACCTCGATCACTCAGCCCCTCCCGCCAAAAATCGCCCACAGCCCCAGCGCCACGCCCAGCCAAACAGGCATCAAAACTGAGGCGGCGGCGAGCGCGCTCATCCTGCAACGCCGCAATACGAAACTCGCAGCAGCCGCATAAAAGATAAACGCCACTGCGCCCAGCAGCATCGACGCGGCGTCGTGCGCGGCATACACCTTTCCCTCTTTGTGAATGGTGAGCGTCACCGTTGCCAGCGCAATCGAAGGCGCAGCGCTAAACAATCCCGCGAAGCTCTTCGGACGTAGAACGTCGCCCAGCATGGCAAACACGCTTACCACCGCGCCACCCACCAGAAAGCGAATCACCAGGTCCATCATCTGCGTTCAAACCCGCTCATCATGCGGCCTTGCGCGCCTGCTCGATCAGCCGCAGCGCGGCATCCGCGCCCTTGCACCCCAGCAGGCGATACGCCTTGCCCTCCAGCCCGTGATAATTCACAAAGAAAATTTCCAGCTCCCTGATCCATTTGCGCGGCAGGTCCTTCAGCTTTCTCACATTCGCATACATGTGGTTGGCGGCGGCCACGGCGACCAACCGGTCATTGCGGATTCTCTTCTTCCCATCGATCTGCTCGCCCTCAATCACGCCAATCAGGCGTGCCCGCACGGCGACGCCCGGAAACGCCGGCTCGTCCATCAGCAACAGCACATCAATAGGATCGCCGTCCCCCGCGAGCGTGCGCGGCAGAAATCCAAAATCATAAGGAAACGTCATGCCGGCCGGCAGAACTGCCTTCAAAGTAAAAATCCCCTGATCGGGATCGAAGGCGAATTTGTTGCGGCTGCCAGCCGGCGTTTCGATGATGACCTGGAGCAGGCCATTTTTCTTGTCGATCGGCTTCAGGCGAGTCGGCGCCGCTAACGATTTCATGTCGTCTCTCGTTCTGAGCGGATGCCACGCAGCCCCACAGCGTTCAACAGACAGCCCGGTCCGCAAAAGAGCCCGCCCGCTCGTAATGTGAATAAGAGGTCAGTTGAGCGCAATCCGTTGTCCTCGGCGGCGATGCCGGCGAAAAGGCCGGGCAGCATCAGTTCAAAACGGCAGAGCCCTGCAACAGCATCTCGAGCTGACTGACGAAATCGCTGTTCAGACGATGCAGATCAGCGAGGACGCTCCCAGCGCCGTCGCCGTCGCCGGAGGGCGGCGCGACCGTCAGACGCTGCGTCAGCGCATGCACCTGTCCGTGCAGAGCGTCAATGCTGATGAACGCGGGCGACGTTCCCTCCGCGGTTGTGCGCCCTGCGTCGAGCCACCGCCCAAATCGGCACTTTTGTGCCTCAAAGGCCGGCGGAGCAAGCCGTGTGCCGAGCAGGAAGCCCTCCATCGCCATCATCCAGGAGCGATGCGCGATGGCGGCCTGCAGCAGCAGACGTTGTGAAGACCCGAGCGGCGACGCGGCCTGCCACACTGGATCCGGGCGCCAACTGCCAGCCCACGCAGGCAGCGCATCCGGCGGCATGGGCCATGCAATGCCGTAACCCTGGCCGTAGACGCAGCCGAGCCGGAGCAGCAGGCGGCCATGGTCGACCGTCTCCACGCCCTCGGCGACGGCAGTCAGGTCGAGGCCGCGTGCCAGTCCCAGAACCCCTTCCAGAATGCTCATGTCGTCCGCGTTATCCAACATGTCGCGCACAAAGCTCTGATCGATCTTGAGAATGTTGACGGGCAAACGCCGCAGCCAGGTCAGCGATGAGTAGCCCGTGCCAAAGTCGTCGAGGGAAACGGAAACGCCGATCTCGCGGCATTCCGCCAGCACACTGGAGACCCGTGCCACATCGTGCAGCGCGCTCGACTCGAGGATTTCCAGTTCGAGAAACGAGGGGCTCACGCGCGGATGAGCCGCCAGCAGCGCGCGCAAACGGCCGGTGAAGTCCCGCGACTGCAAATGATGCGCCGCAATGTTCACGCTCACCGGAATTTCGAGTCCCGCACCGCGCCACGCCTCATGCTGGCTCAGCGCGTGATCGATGACCCATTCTCCAAGCTTGTCGATGAGCACATGATTTTCAATAACGGGCAGAAACACTCCGGGCGCCAGCACACCGCGCGTCGGATGCTGCCAGCGAATGAGCGCCTCCGCACCGACCATCGCGCCGGTCCCCATGTGAACGCGAGGCTGATAGTGGAGGACCATCTCTCCCGCTTCGAGCGCATGACGCACCTGCTCCGCTTCCTCCTGCGAAGATCGCGAGAGATCGTCCTGCCCCGGGTCGAAAAGGAAACAGCGGTTCTTACCGGCAAGCTTGGCCTGATACATGGCCTGTTCCGCCTGCCGCAGCAAATGGCCGGAATCGACCTCCCGCGCCTGCGGATAGAAAACAGCGCCCAGGCTCGCGGAGACGGGAATTCCGCGCTCGCCGAACGGTTCCGGCTCCGACGCGGACGCCAGCAGGCGGTCGAGCAGGCTGTGGGCTGACGCGGTTTCACCCACGTCCAGCAGCACCGCCACAAACTTATCGCCGCCCACGCGCGCCAGCGTGTCGGCTTCGCGCACGATAAACTTCATGCGCCTCGCCAGTGCCATCAGCAGATTGTCGCCGGCATCGTGGCCGCAACGCTCATTCACCCGGCGGAAATCGTCGAGATCGAGACACGCAACCGTCAGCACCTGTTTGCGGCGGCGCGCCTGGGCCATCGCCTGCTTCAGCCGGTCAATCAGCAGCGTGCGATTCGGCAGGTTGGTCAGCGCGTCGTAGTTCGCCGCGCGCTCCATCTGCTGTTCGTGCTCCTTGGTCGCCGAAATGTCGGAGAAGATGCCGACGTAATGCTTCACCTTGCCCACCGAATCGTACACAGCGTTGATGGTGAGCATTTCGGGATACACTCTGCCGTCTTTGGCCTTGTTCCACACCTCGCCGGTCCACTGACCGTTCTCTCGTAATCCCCGCCACAGGTCGCGGTAGAATTCCTCGCTCTGCCGCCCGGACTTCAGAATCCGCGGATTCAACCCAATTACTTCTTCGCGGCTGTAGCCGGTAATTTGCGTGAACATCTGGTTCACATCAAGAATCGCTCCACTGGGATCGGTAATCGTGATCCCTTCGCGCGCGTTGGTGAACACGCTCGCCGCCAGCTCCAGTTGCTCGCGCGCCTGCACCTGCTGCGTTATGTCTTCTGAAAAAATCAGGATGCCCCCCACCGCGCCGGACGCAGTTCGCCACGGATGCAGCTCGCGGCGCAGCCAGTGTACGGAGCCGTCCAGACGCGGCAGTCGATCTTCATGGCAGTGAACGATTTCCCCCGCCAGGGCCCGGCGATGCTGCTCCCGCCAATGTTCCGGGATAAATCCGAAAACCTCGTAATGAGAACGCCCGATGACGCTTGTCTCTCCGAGGCGAAAGTTCTGGATAAAGCGGCGGCTGGCCGCCACGTAGCGCATATCCCGGTCGAGCATCGCCAGGGCCGCCGGCGCATGCTCAATAAAAAGCTGGAGCAGTTCCCGGCTCTCCTTTAGCTTTTGTAGGTCCTCGAGCGGCTGCGTGATGTTCGGGCAGATCCCGTACAGGCCAATCACCTCGCCGGATCCGTTGCGCAATGGGTACTTGCGGTTGTCGATCCAGACCGCTGCCCCGTCTGCGCCTTTCATCTGCTGAATTTCATGCACGCAAACGCCCTCGTTCAGCACCCGCGCGTCCAGCCGGTACAGAATGTCTGCGAACGGCTCGGGATGCAGATCATAGACGGTCTTGCCCGCGAAATCGATGGCGGATGGCGAACCTCCCAGCAACTCTGACATGCTGCGCGTCGCCCCAATGAACACATGATTCGCATCCTTCAGATACATGTAGTCATCCGTGTCGTCCATCAGCGACCGGAAACTTGAAAAGATATCGCTCAGGCTGCTGTCCTCGGGCTTCTTTGCGAACTGGAGGGTCAGATCGAGGACGATGTCGCCCCTGCCGCGCTCATGCTTTTTTGTGTACTCGGCGAGAACGCAGCGGATGCCGCCATCCTGGTGGCGCAGCCGGATATGCATCGAGCCCGTGGGGCTGGCCAAATCGGGCGCCAACAGCGGTCGCACCAGCGGGCGATCTTCGGGGTGCGTACGATCCAGCAGGGTGACGCGCGAGGTCAGCCATTCCTCAGGCGAAAACCCCAGAAGCTGCTGAATTTCGTCGGAAACGGCCAGAACCTGCGAAGGCTGCGTCAACCTGAGTCGTACGGTCGCCGTAAGGGCGTTGCTCTTCATACGTTGACCCTTGCAACGCGGGAATCATGCTCCGTACGCCATGGGTCGGTCAAGGAGTTTGTCCGCGGGAAGGCAGGTCCTATTACAACATCGACAGCCCATATCTGTACGGTCGGCGTGAGAAAGAACCCCGCTTCCGAATCAGAATCGGCAAACGCGTCCGAGCCAGTAAATCAAGCCGTGCAGCCTGACGACCGGGTGCAACCCATCTTACTCGCCGATTGTGTTGGTTAGTTCAGAAACATAGTGCGGTACAGCGTATCCCGCTGCACCGGCCTGAATCCGGCGTCGCGAATAATGTGGCGAAGTTCCTCTTCCGTCGTGCAGTTCGACGTGCCTGCCGCCTTCACGACATTCTCTTCCAGCATCACCGATCCCACGTCGTTCCCGCCAAAGCGCAGCCCCATCTGGAGTACCTTCAGCCCCTGAGTAACCCAGCTGGACTGCACATTCTCAATGTTATCGAGATAGAGGCGGGAGATAGCCAGCACCTTCAAATACTCGACCGCCGTCGCCTCATCCCAGCCGCGGCCGCCCAGCGCTGTGTGCTTCGGCTGGAAGCTCCAGGGGATAAACGCCGTGAACCCGCCGGTTTCTTCCTGCAAACTGCGGATGACGTCGAAGTGATTCACGCGCTGCTCAAACGACTCCCCGACCCCGAACATCATCGTCGCCGTGCTTCGCATGCCCAGCTGATGAGCGGTGCGGTGGACCAGCACCCAATCTTCGGTGCGGCACTTGAGGCGCGCAATGCGATGACGGACTTCGTCGTCCAGAATCTCCGCGCCCCCGCCCGGGATCGAGTCAAGTCCCGCTTCGCGCAGGCGCGCAATCGTGTCGCGCACGGAAAGCTCGCTGTATTCCGCGATGGCCAAAATTTCCGATGCGGAAAAACAATGTAGCCAGATCGACGGATAACGCTGCTTAATGCCACGCAGCAGACGCTCGAACCAGTCGATCTTCAAATCGGGATGCAGCCCGCCCTGCATCAGCACGCCGGTCCCGCCCATTTCCAGCGTCTCTGCGATCTTCGCGTAGATGGTCTCGAAGTCGAGAATGTACCCCTCGCTGGACTGCTTCCCCTTCAGCGGCCGATAAAACGCGCAGAACGTGCAGTATTCCGTGCAAAAATTGGTGTAATTGATGTTCCGATCGATGATGTACGTCACAACGCCTTCGGGATGCAGCCGGCGGCGCACCGCATCGGCCTCCATCCCTAGTCCAATGAGGTCGTCTGAGCGAAAATAATCAAGAGCTTGCTCGCGCGTAAGCGGCATACCTCCATTGTCGGGAAAAATCAGCCCCGCGTCCAGCGCCTGCAACGCGGAGGCACCTCTCCCGCATCGGAGGTCCATATCCACTGAATACACCCCTGGGACTTTTATTTAAAGGATTCTGAACTCTATGAGCCAGTTGTCGTCGCGTCTTCGTCGTCTTCCGTTCTTGCCGCTGCTCCTCATCGCACCCCTCTGCCTGCCCACCATGGCCGAGGACAAAAAGGCCCCCGCACCCGATCCGGACGTCCTTGTCCTGGCCAATGGCGATACCCTGCACGGCAAGTTTGTGAAGGAAATAGCCGGGACAGTGACCTTCCACAGCGACGCGCTGGGCGACCTTAGCGTGCCGTGGGCCAAAATCAAAGAGCTCCACGCCACCGAGAACTTCGCCGTCCTGAACAAAAATATGAAGGCGCGCGGCAAACACGCCGTCGAAGCTCTGCCCATGGGCAAGCTCGACGCCACCAACGAGGCGGTCACCGTCCAGCCCGCTAGCCAGCAGTCCGCTCCTCCTCCGATTCCGGTGAAGGACGCGCAATTCATCGTCGATCAGGCCACGCTGGACAAACAAATCAACCATGAGCCGGGCTTCCTGACCGGCTGGAATGGCGCTGCCACAGCCGGCGCCTCCATCGTCACCGCAACTCAGGACCAATACACATTTTCCGGCGCCCTGAGCCTCGTCCGCGAGGTCCCCACAGTCAGCTGGCTCGACCCGCGCAACCGCACGTCAACGGATCTCAGCGGATCGTTCGGCAAAATCACGCAGCCGGCCTTTACCAGCGCCGGCGTCTATACGCCGGCCACCAGCACCAAATCCTCCATCTTTCATTTCGACGCCGAGCGCGACCAGTACCTCTCCGCCCGATTCTTTGCCCTGGCGCAAACCGCTTTTGACCATAACTACGGCCAGGATCTCAACCTCCAGCAGATTTATGGCGGCGGCATCGGTTGGACGGCCCTCAAAACCCCAAAGCAGGAAGCCGACCTCAAGGGAACCATCCAGTACGAGAGCCAGGACTTCATCGCAGGATCCGGTTCGACGGATGAAAACCTCATTGGCTCCACGTTCTCTGCAAACTACATCGCAAAATTGAAGCTCGTGGTTTTCACCCAGGGCTTGGCCTACATCCCCGCCTACAACATGCCGCACGCGTATTCGGCGAATGAAACGAACACCTTCGCGTTCCCGGCGTACAAGAACTTCAGCATCTCCATGGGCACCACGGACAGCTATCTAAACGATTCGCCTGCAACCGAGCCCCCGACGAAGCACAATTCGTTTCAGTTCACGATGGGGCTGACCTACGCGATTAAGTCGAAGTATTGACGCCGCGCGGCACGGCGTGCGGCTGCAGCTCTGCGACCACCGTGGCCTCCGCAGGACCGACACTCTTCTCGATGCCCTGCATCTGCTCGAGATGGTGGCGGGTGTGGACCGCGTGAAAACGGCGCCACTGGTCAACTCGCATCGGGCCGAGAAGAAAATGCGTGGCGGCACGCTGAATCCCGAAGCGCTTTCGGCAGGAGTCGAGCAACTGATCCATCTGATCCATCTCCTGCCGCAGGATCTCCAAAAGCTCGTCGCCGTTCATCGCCGGCCAGTGCAACTGTCCTGGACGTGCAAAGGGCGGAGCAGGCGCGCCGTGCGGCATGTGCCCGAATACCAGCACCACCACCTGCAACAGCCTTTGCACCATGCTGCCGTGCCCGTGAGCGGGCTTCCCGCGCTGCAGTCGGGTCTCGAGCAACCGGCTCGTGCTGCGGCAAACCAATACAAGATGCTGAATTAAGTCCTGCGCGCTCCAGCGGCGTTCGTCCTGCCCAGGGTGCCGCTGGCACCACTCCGCGGATTTGCCGCTGAGCGGCTCGCGGTACGCTTGGTACACTTCCTGGAGCACGGGATGCATTAGATGGAGTCGCCTCCAGGAGGACCGTTGGGGGAAACTATACCATTCGCGAATGAGGACACGGCAACGCGATTTTGCGCTCTGAACCGCAGGCCCCGATGCTGACCTTCACCCCGGTGCCGTCTCACTTCACCCTGGCTCTGGCCTGGCGCCATTCCGGCACGTTCTGGGTGCAGACCGGCCTCGTCATCGTCCACCACCCCTTCATCATCATTGGATGCGCCGCACCGCCCGCGGCGGAACGGGCCTGGGTTCTGTTGCGCGGCCCCTGGATGGGGCACACCCGGCTTGCATTGCTGGAACTGGCCGTAACCCTCTGGCGCGTCCTGCTGTGCGTCGTCGCGGCTTGGGTCGCCTGCTCCGGGCGCGAGTGGCACACCCTCTCAGAGCAGGTCGGAGCCATGGCCGCCTGGCAGGTCGCACTGCAGTACCTCGGCGCCTACATGGCGCATCACCTGCGCATGCTCGTCTGGGAATTACTTCTCTTCGCCGCGGCATTCCTGCTGCTGCACAAGGCCATCTTCTTTGGAGTGCGCGCTCTGGCGCACATTTGGGGCTGGCTGCGGGACGAACAACATCAGCACGTCCTGCGGAGCGTGCTCCGCAACCTGATCCTCGCTCCAGTCATACTGATTTACATTGTGGAGATGACCAGGCCAGTGCTTCGCTAGACCCTCCGCGACGCTCTCTCAGGACCCCGCGCCCACACCCAGTTCCTTCAACGCCTTGCGCGATTCTTTCGCGCGAGGACCATCGGGCAGCGCACTCAAATAGAGACGGTAATTGCGAATGGCCTCATCGCGACGGTTCAGTCGCCGCGCCGATTCAGCCAGCCCGAACACCGCGTCGGCATTGCCCGGATCGACGCGGGCCGCCTCGACAAACCGGTCGTACGCGCCTTTGTAATCCCCGGTCTTCAGATAGAACGTCCCCACCTGCGTGTCCTTCACCGCCAGCTGCGGGCTCTCAACTGCCGCGTTGTTCGCATCCTTGTCTCCAGGGATATCGAGCAGCTTGGGGCTAATCTGGCTCGAGCTGGAATTCTCATCAGGCTTGTCCTCCGGAGCCGCGCCTGAAGACGGCTGCTGATCCTGCTTCGCGGCCTTCTCCGACTGCGTTCCGGGGAACGGATTGCTGTCGCTCTGCTTGTCTCCTGCCGGCTTGTCTCCTGCTGCCTTGTCCCAGGTTTCCGGAGTTGGTGCTGCCGGTGTGCTGCCGTCAGAAGGCTGCTGCGTCTGGTGCGCCGCGGCCTCCGACTGTGCCTCCGGAAACGGATTCTGCTCCGCCTCCGACTTCTTTTTCTGCGGCTGCGCCGGCTTTTGCCCCGCGGCCTTTGGGTCCGCCGTAGCCGCCTGCTTTTGATCCGTAGAACTCGTGCTCGCAGGAGGATTTTGCTGCTGTGCCGGCGCGGAATTCTCCTGCTGCTGCGCCGCCACTGGCAGCGCCAGCCCGGCACAAATCGCGATCATCGGGATGAATCGCAGCATATCTCCAGTTTAGACGCGTAAAGCAGTCGGAAGGAGGGTCGGAAATTGCTATTCTGCAATCGATATGGCTCTCATCATTCGCTCCTCTGCCATCCACGCCGCCGGCTGCTACACCACCTCCCGCATTCGTAAAGGATCCCTCGTCGTCGAGTACACCGGACCCAGAATCACCAAGGATGAAGCCGACATCAAGTACGAAAATTCGCCCACCACCTACCTCTTTGGCATAGGCGACGGCGTCACCGTCATCGACGGCCATGGCACCGCCATGTTCATCAACCACTCCTGCGACCCAAATTGCGAAACCGAAGAGATCGAAGGCAAGGTCTGGATCACCGCCATCCGCGCCATCCCCGCGGGCGAAGAGCTCACCTACGACTACAACCTTTACGACGGCGATGACGACGAAGCCAGTTGCAACTGCGGCACGAAGATCTGCCGAAAGACCATGTACGCTCCGGATGAAGTCAAACGCCGCGCGCGTGCCGCGAAGAAGGCCGCGAAGAGGACGAACCGCAACGGCCGTTCAGGTGCGCCCGCGAAGAAGCGCCGCTGAACCCCTCAGTCGGCGCGAGTCATCCGCACAATCGGCAGCACATCCCCATTCTTGAGCGGTAACTCCACCCGCTCCTGCTCCACATAACCATGCCGCCGGTACAGCGGAATCCCCGTCAGCGTCGCCCCCATCTCAAACCGCGTAAACCCCTCAGCCCGCGCTGCCTCCTCGCACAACTCCAAAATGCGGCTCCCAATCCCCTGCCGCGCCCAGTCCGGATGCACAAAAAAAGCCCGAATCTTCGCCGCATCCGTGCGCGGGTCAAGAAGCGCATCGTCGCGCCCCGGCCGATGATCGCTGCCGTAAGGCGTCTTCCTCCGCGACCATCCCCCGCATGCCGCCAGCGTCCCCGGATTAGCCACTGGTTCCACCGCAAAATAGGTCCCATCCGCAATCAGCTGCGTATCCAGCCCCAGCCACGTTCCCAGCGCCCCATCCATCTGCGCGGCCGAGTAATCCTGCGCCTGCAACCCGCGCACCGACGCCTCAATCAGCGCCGTCAGCCGCGGAGCATCCTCCGCAACTGCGAAACGAAACCGGAGATGTTCGAGGCTTTTCGGCATCGGTCGCCCAGACTATCGGACTATTGTAGGGCGACCCTGAGCCCGCAGAGAACGTCCCGCCCCTGCGCCCACCTCCCGCAATTCGATACAATCAGCATTCTGGGGTAGTCTTTCGCGCGCCGGCAGCATCTACCACGTCGTGCGCCACCAACCATGATCCTGATTGAACCTGCGATACAAGCCAAATTTGGCCGCGCCCTCCGCCGCCGCGCGCTGACCGCCTTTCTGGTCCAGGCCGCCACGGCCGTCAAACTCGCCGGCGAAGTCTCGGTTTTGTTCACCACCGACGCCAGGATCCGCCGCCTCAATCGCCAATTCCGCCACAGGGACAAGCCGACCGACGTGCTCTCCTTTCCTGCTCCCCCACCCCGGGACGGCCAGCCCACGCTGGCCCCCGATCTCGCCGGCGATCTGGCGATCTCCGTCCCCACCGCCGCGCGCCAGGCGAAAGATGCCGGCCACCCTCTCTTCATCGAACTGGAAGTTCTGCTCCTGCACGGCCTGCTTCATCTCGCCGGATACGACCACGAAGCAGACACCGGCCAAATGGCCCGCCGCGAAACCATCCTCCGCAAAAAACTCGGCCTGGCATCGGGGCTGATTGAGCGCAGTTCCACCAGGGGTGCCCGCCCATGACCCTCTCCTCCGCCGTCCTTATCGCGGCGTTGCTGGGCGTGCTCACCCTCGCTTCCTACGTCGACCGGCTGTACTCCGAAATGGGTAAGTTCCTGGCGCGCGAGTTCCAGGAAAATATCGACGTGTGGGAGCAGCGCGTCGAACCCCGCCTGGGCCTGAAACGCGAACACATCGCCCTGTCTGCGGCCATCCTCATGCATCTGTCGCTGGCCTTCCTCACTCTGGTCTTCGGGATGCTCCTCTTCGACCGCAGCGGCCCCGGCGACCGCCCCACGGTCCCGGAAATTTTCCAGGTGCTCCTGGGCATCGTGCTGGTCATCGTCATCTTCAACCGCCTGCTGCCCTTCGCCTTCTTCACCCGCACTCGCGGCAACTGGATCGTCCGCTGGCGCTGGCCCCTCCAATTGCTCATCTGGCTCATACTGCCCATCACGCTCTTCCTGCAGTTCCTGCTGTCCATCGCCGCCCTCGCCGAGCCCCCAGCCAGCCACAACGGAGAGAGCGCTGCGTCAGAAGCCGTAGAAGCGCTCATCGAGGCCGGCGAAGAGGAAGGCATTCTCGAAGAGAGCGATCGCGAGTTGGTGCGATCCGCCGTGGAGTTCGGCGACAAAGTCGTCCGCGAAGTCATGACCCCCCGCCCCGCCATCTTCGCCGTCCCTGGCACGCTCACCCTCGAACAATTCCTCGACCAGATTCGCGCCCATCCGTTCTCCCGCGTCCCCGTCTATGACAGCACCCTCGACAACATCTCCGGCATCGCTTTTGCCCACGACCTACTGCAAATTGCCGACGCCGACGCGCGCACGAAGACCGTTGCCAGCATCCAGCGCCCCGTCACCTTTATTCCCGAAACCAAAAAAGTGAACGAGTTGCTCCGCGAAATGCAACGCGAGAAGCAGCACATGCGCATCGTCATTGACGAATACGGCGGCGTCGCCGGCCTCGTCACCATCGAAGATCTCCTCGAAGAGCTGGTGGGGGCCATCAGCGACGAGCACGAGAACGAAGACCGTTCCTCCATCATCAAAGAGGCGGGCGGAAGCTGGCTGGTGCCGGGAGACCTGGAAATTGCGCGCATCGAGGAGCTTCTCGGCAACCTCGACCTTCCTGAAGATGTCCAGGCCACCACCGCCGGCGGCCTGGTCAGCGAGTCCGCAGGCCGCATTCCGCAGCCCGGCGAAGTTGTGGAAGGTTTCGGATTGCGCTTTGAGATTGTGGCGGCCACCGACCGTCGCGTGAACCGGCTCCGCATTTCGCGCCTGCCGGAAGCAGCATAATGGAGTTCCTATGAAGATGCGATCCGGATTCGTCTCCGTCATTGGCCGGCCTAATGCGGGCAAGTCCACACTGGTCAATGCGCTCATCGGCGAAAAGGTCGCCATCGTCACCGCCAAGCCGCAAACCACGCGCACCCGCATCCACGGCATGGTCGAAGTCCCCGACCGCAAGGGCGTTCACCCCGTCACGCAGATTGTCTTTGTCGATACTCCAGGCGTGCACAAGGGCACCTCGCAGCTCGATCGCAGAATGACACAGGAGATCTGGCAGGCCCTGCAGACACGTGACCTCGTCCTGCTCGTCGTCGACGTCGTCCGCCGCCAGGCGCGCGAAGAAGAAGCCCCCCTCAAGCTCGATCGCGTCACCGAAGAGGCCATGGCCTTCGAAATGATCCGCGAACTCGACTGCCCTGTCTTTCTCGTAATCACAAAAATCGATTTAGTTTCAAAAGACCGCCTGCTGCCGCTGATTGAAGGCCTCAGCAAGCTGCATTCTTTTGCTGAAGTCATCCCTGTTTCGGCAAAAACCGGCGATGGACTCAAAGTCCTCCTGCACAAAATCGCCGAATATTTACCCGAAGGCCAAAGGTGGTTCCCCAAAGATCAGTTCACCGATCAACCGGAACGCTTTCTCGTCGCAGAATTAATTCGCGAACGCATTTTGCAGGACACCGGCGAAGAGGTTCCGTATGCCTCCGCTGTCGTCGTGGAGCGCTTTGAAGAGCCCGAGCCGCAGGTTGCACCCAGGGAGCGCGGGGCCGCGAGTAAGTCGCCCGTCACCCGCATTTCCGCTGCGATCTACTGCGAGCGCGAAGGACAAAAAGCCATTCTCATCGGCAAGGGTGGCGCCAAACTAAAGGAGATTGGAGCAGGCGCGCGGCACGCGATCGAAGCACTCCTTGGCACACGCGTGTATCTCGAACTACACGTGCTGGTGCGCGAACGCTGGCGCGATTCTCAGGTGTTTGTCGAGTCACTCGATTGGCGCCGCCAGCTCGAGGAGTTAACCAAAAAGGAAAATCCCGGCGACGAGTAATTCCCGACTCACTCGGCGCAATCGATTTTTCTCCCTTCGCGCCTGGTTCAGCGCATCCAACCATCAGCCTCCAGGCTGGAAATACCGCCCTGCAACTTGGCAGTCACTTATGAACCTGGAATTGCACCGCCGCAATGCGGGAATTCCTTTGTAAGACTTAGGTCCATTTTGCTATGGTAAGGAAGCTGTATCCGTTCCCTGGATAAGTACCTACACACATATAAGAGAGAAAAAATGACACGTGAAGAATTAGTAGCTGCAGTAGATGAGGAAATCGGACGCCTCGAGAAAGTCCGTGCACTGTTGCAGAGCACGGGCGGCACTCGGATCGCAACACCTTCCTTCGGCAATAAACCCCGCAAGAAACGGGTGTTGAGCGCCGACGCGCGGGCTCGCATTGCCGCCGCACAAAAACGCCGCTGGGCCAAGCAGAAGGCAGCTCAGTCAGCGAAGAAGTAACTACCGGCATCTCCGCCTCCCCACAGCGGACCTGATGACCGGACATTTGAATCAATGTCGGGAAATCTGCAGTCGTGCGCTGAACGAATCCCGGCCAACTACCCCTCCGGCGGAGCTCTGCGGCAGCGGCGACAGGCCGCTCCGCGCCCCGAAGGCTCTCCTATTTCCTCAAATAGGCGTCCGTCCCTGCGATCCAGTCGGCCCGCGGCGGCGTGAATATATCCAGATCGATCGTGTCTTCCAGCGCTTCCGCCTGATGCGGCAGGTTCGATGGAATCACCAGCACCTCTCCAGTGCGCACCGTGGTTACGCGTCCGTCGCCAAATGTAAATCGCAGCGCCCCTTCCAGGATGTAAGTAATCTGCTCGTTCTCATGGCTGTGCAGCGGAACCAGAGCGCCCCGGCGCAGGGTCAGCCGCGCCAGCATGCCGCGTTCGCCGTAGACAAACTGGCGATCGATGAATGGATTCAGCTGTTCAATCGGAATAGTGTTGAAGCTCCTGTATTGGAGTTCGCCTTGCAGCTCGCCTTGCAGTTCGTTGCGCTCACTCACTGTTAACCTCCTGGGGGACTGCGTGAAATCGCGGCATCTCGATGCCTGCACTATCATAGGGCGCATGGAATCAGGACTGAAAGGCCGCGTCGCGGTAGTAGCAGCATCGAGCCAGGGAATTGGGCGCGCCATTGCGCTGGCCCTGGCCGCGGAAGGCGCGCACGTGGCTCTTTGCGCCCGCCGCGAAGAAGTTCTCCAAACCGTGGCTGCCGAGATTCGCAGCCGCTTTGGCGTCGAAGCCTTTTGCCGCGCCCTCGATGTTTCCGACGACACCGCGGTCCGCGACTTTGTCGAGGCCACGCACTCCCATTTCCACCGCATCGACGTCTGCGTACCCAATGCTGGAGGCCCGCCCGCCAAGCCCTTCCTCTCGACCACCATGGACGAATGGGAGCGCGCCTGGCAGCTCAATCTGCGCAGCGCTATCAGCTTTTGCCAGGCCGTCCTTCCGCACATGCAGCAACGCAAGTGGGGCCGCATCGTCACCCTCACGTCCTACACCGTCAAACAGCCGGTTCCGGAACTCGTGCTGTCGAACACCATCCGCGCCGGCGTCATGGGCCTCGTCCGTTCCCTCGCCGGCCAGTTCGGGCGGGACGGCATCACCATCAACAACGTCGGCCCCGGCTTTACCGCCACCGACCGCTCACGCAGTTTGCTGGAAACGCGAGCAAAGAACCGCGGCGTGACCGCGGACGCGGTGCTGGCCGAGTTAGAAAAAGAAATTCCCATCGGCCGCATGGCCACGCCTGAAGAAGTAGCCGCCACCGTCGTCTGGCTCGCCTCCGACATATCCGCCAGCATCACCGGCCAGACGATCCTGGTCGACGGCGGCAGCTACAAAGGCCTCTAAAACACTCGCCCGTTTCCGCACATAAGCCGGGTGCCCCATAACTGCCCGGGTTTGGCAGATGTGGGCTCGCGTGTGAGCGCCTGCATTTGTTCCAGGCTTCGTGTCAGGCCACGGATTTATCCGTGCCGCAAAAGCCCTAACACTGCGCGGGCTTGAGCCCCTGAGGGATATGCCTCGTCGCGGCAGAGAAAATAAGAGGTCTTGCCTTCTACTGATCCGCCGGCCGTTTATACGCCGTCTGAATCCAATGCCGCGCCTCATTCAGCGCGCCCGCCGTGTTGTCATTCGTCTGCAGCGCCTGACGATATTCCTGAATCGCGCGGTCCCGCTGCCCCGTCAGATCAAAAATTTTCCCAATCGCGATGTGGCTCCAGACCTCCGTCCACTTCGGCTCCGCGTCGCCATTCAGCGCATCGCGATAGCCGTTCACCGCCGCCTGATAATTCCGCATCGAGAACAGCAATTCCCCAATCCGGTAGCTGGCCAGCGAGCTTTGCGGATTCGCCTTGAGCGCATTCTGATATTGCTGCAGCGCCCCGCCCGTATCGCCCTGCGCAGCCAACTGCTGTCCGCGCAGAATCGAAACCCGCACCTGCAGGTCCGGCGTGTTCTTCAGAACCCAGCTTTCCGGATCGATCACCACCCGCCGCGGGCGCCCGAACGTGTCGACCACATATTGCGAATCGGTCCCCACCACGTCCACGCGCTTGTCCACCGTCTTGCCTTCCGTCTCGATGCGCAAATCCACCGGCATGTTAAACAGATCCATGTCGCCCTGGATTTCCCCAATCGTCCGGAAGCCCTTGTTATTTCCCAGCCGATAAACAGCGTAGTTGTCCGTGAATTGCGGCGCGCCCGTCCCATCCAGCCATTCGCTGAAGAATGGCATCAGTTGCTGCTGCGACTGCTCATCGGCCACGCGTTCAAACTGCGCCGTCGTAATGCCCTTGTCCTTGTACTCGGTCACAACCGCGCGCAGAATCTTCGCGAAGCTGTCGTCGCCCACCTCCCAGCGCAGCATGTGATCCACCAGCGCGCCCTTATCCAGCGTCATGGATTGAAACTGCGGCGAGTACGCCGCCAGCGTCCCGGTACTGGAGAGCGGGATCGTGTCGTAGGCCAGTGCGCTGGCTTCAATGTCGGGGATCGTGTTGTTCAGTGCCGCCCGCCCCTGATCGTCCTCCAGATACATCAGTTCGGAGTAGCGCGCCATCCCGTTCGTAATCCAGCTGTCGTTCAGCGTGGCCGGGCTCACTTCGCTCCCCCACCACTGGTGCGAAATCGTGTTCGCCAGCAACCGGAAGTCGTTCTTCCCGCCGATGTGCGACCCTGCCACAGCCGCTATCTCAGGAGCCCAGAACACCGGTACCGTATCGTCAGGCAACTCGACCACATTCAGCTTCGTCGATTCCGGAATCCCGAAAGTACTGCTGAAGTAAGCAAATTCCCGCAGCGCCGTCCCGGCGTAATCGGCAGCCGCCGCCTTATGCGCCGCCGTGGTGTAGACCTTGATGTTGGTCGCGCCCTGCACAGAAACCGGCGGATCGAATTTCCCCGCAATGATCGTGCCCGGGAAGCCCGGCTTGTCCCACTTAAAGTCGTATTCTTTCCCGCCGCCCGCAACCGCGCACGGATTCTTAGGGCCGCATGCCGGGGCCGCTGCTGCCCCGCTCCCGATCACCTCGTACCCCTCGGGTACATGCACCTTGATGTCCGCGGTAAACCGATCCGTCGTGTAGCCCGTCATCGGAAACCACCGCGCCGCATACAGCAGGTACGAAATCGGGTCGCCCACATAGGCCAGCTTCAACCCCTCCACGGGGCCGCCATCGCCCGTTTCCAGCACACCGGAGTAATGAAACGTCCAGGTCTGCGGCTGTCCCTTGGCCAGAGGCGTCTGCGGCGTCACCACCAGCGTGGCGTCCTGCCCCCTCTCGCCATTCAGAGCCGCGCCGCTCGCATCCGTCACCTTGTCCACGCGCAGCGCGCCATGCAAATCAAAAATGGCCGTCGGCAGGTCGGCCAGCGGCGTAAATGTCACCTGCGCGGTCACGTCCAGCGAATGGTCTTTCGGCTGGATATTCGCGGTGATCGTATAAGCCGTGATGTTCAGCGTCTGTCTCGGCGCAACGCTCTGCCCCGCGCCCGGTAGAGCCGCAACGAGAAAGGCGGCCAAAACGGCGCATATGGCAGCAGGTCGAATCTTTCGCAACGCAGGCTTTTCGATGTTTTCTTTCGTCATGGAACCGGGCTCTGTCTTTCCTTCGGTTGATCTCTCAGCAGCTGCGTTGTCACCTCGGCCACGCGGGCGATCGCGCCGTGTTCCGTGCGCAACATTTCACCCACCCCCCGCAGGTTGGCCTGCATCTGGCTCCGCGCCTGTTCATTCTCCAGCAACGGTCTGAGGTGTGAGACGACATGTTCGGCCGTAAAGTCACCCTGAATCAGTTCGGGTACGATGCGTTTTCCGGCAATCAGGTTCGCCATGGCCACGTGCGGCACATCCACCACCCGTCTTGCCACCGAGAAGCTAAGCGGCGAAATCCGGTATACCACGATAAATGGATTGCCGATCAGCGCGGCTTCCACCGTCGCCGTCCCGCTCGCCACCACGCTCGCTCGGGAGTGAAACAGGACGGCTCTGGCATCCTCCACCAGGGTAATCCTGGGAGACCCAGGCTGCGCGGCCACCAGCTCCGCCAGCAGCACCCGGATATGATCCCTTTGCGGCGGCGTCAGTGTCGGCGCCAAAGGCACCAGAAACTCGGCGTCGGTCTGCAGCAGGGCTGCGGCACGGACCATTTCGGGCAGGTTGAGCCGTATTTCCTTGCCGCGGCTGCCTGGCAGCAGGCCGACCCACTTTTTGGACGCATCCAGCCCAGCCTGGCGAGCAAACTCCTCCCGCGTCACCGTCGGCGCCTCCAGCTCCGCCAGCGGATGCCCCACAAACTCCGCGTCCACCCCATGATCGTGGTAAAAACGCTCCTCGAACGGGAAGATCACCAGCATCCGGTCCACATACTTCTGCACGCTCTTGATCCGGTGCTTCTTCCACGCCCACAGCTGCGGGCTCACAAAATAAACCACCGGAACTCCCTGCCGGCTCAAATGCTTCGCCAGCGAGAGATTGACGTCGGGAAAGTCGATCAGGACGGCGGCGTCCGGCCTTTCTGCCGCGATCGACGCCTTCAGCCGCCGGTATTCGCCGTAAATCCGCGGCATGTGACGCACCACCTCGGTAATCCCCATCACCGCAACGTCTTCCGAGCGGACCACCGGCCGGAACCCCAGCGCCGCCATCCGGCTCCCGCCCAGCCCAAAGCAATCCACGCCCGGCGACATCTCCCGCAGCGCCGCTACCAGCAGCGTCCCGTAGTGCTCGCCGCTGGCTTCTCCGGCAGAGATGAAAATTTTAGGTGCGCGTCCGGTCATCGGCAGATTCTCACCCTTCGCCGATACTGACCTTGTTGCACGCTGTGTCGTGGAAGGCGCCTGCATAGAAACCTAAGCGTTCCCATCGAGTCTATCCCGTTCGCTATCCTTGCCTATGCTCACTCGCCCCGGATTCCTGCTGCGCGCCGAAGCTCTGCTGGTGCTGGCGGCCAGCGTCTTCGCCTACCGATCGGCCGCGCACGGAACCTGGCTCGTCTTCGCCCTGTTCTGTCTCGCTCCGGATCTGTCCCTGCTCGGCTATCTCGCTAAAACGCACACAGGACCAGCAGCAGCCCTCTACAACGCTGTCCACAGCTATGCCACGCCCCTCATTCTCGGCGCGGTGGGATGGAAGATAGCCTCATCGCCCCTGGAGCAAGCCGCCCTCATCTGGATCGCCCACATCGCCTTCGACCGCACCCTTGGCTTCGGCCTCAAGTTTCCGCAGGCATTCAAACCAACCCATCTGCAGCGGGCAGGGGTTTGGGGGTGACTTGGCCTGGGTGCTCCCAACTCCCAATTTTTAAGCTGAAGGTCCAGGCCCGGCCTTCACCGAGTCTTCGTGGATCGACAGTAGCGACTCATGAAGCCCCTCAATGGCGCGACCGGTCGGGTTCCCCTCAGCGTCCATCTCTCTCAAAGACCAGCCCGGCGTGTCCCCGGCGGCAGATCGATCCGCACCCGCATCGAGCAGGTTCAGCACTCCAAACGCAGTGCTGTAGGCGACGAGGCGAGCGATCGCCCCCAGGTCCTTCGCGGAAACCTGAGCCTCCTGGAGTCGCAGGAGGGCCTCAGCAGCGTCATCGAATACCGGCAGGCGGGTCTGACCAACGGTGTGGCTGAACTCTCTGATCCAGTTCTCCGGCGATTCGCTCCAGGGGTGATCGATCTCGCAGCGCCACAAATTCGAGAGGAACAGGTATGTGGCGAATTGGCAGAAATCTTCTGACACTTCAGAGCGCACCCAGTCTTCCGGTGCGGCACATCCATTCGCGCGAAACTGGTCGGCGAGTTTCAACGCCCTCTCGCGTTCCAGTTCCGGAAGGCCTTCAAGCCATTCCTGATATGTCGGATATTTGAAACTCACACCAAACCTCCGGCCGGATAGCGGCGGCTTGAGCTTAACATGACCCTGGAAACTTCAATTCTGAACTAATCGTCTCCGGTGACCAACGAAGCCGTCAGCCCCGTCGACGCCTCGCCCAGCTCCTGATCCTTGTACTGCAGCTGGTACAGCTTCCAGTAAATGCCCTTCATCCCCAGCAGCTCCTGGTGCGAGCCCATTTCCCGCAGCTGGCCGCGGTGCATCACCAGAATCACATCGGCGCGCTGCACCGTAGACAGCCGGTGCGCGATTACCACCGAAGTCCGACCCTCCACCATCCGCTCCAAAGCCGCGCGCACCAGATATTCCGTGTCCGTATCCACGCTCGAAGTCGCTTCATCGAGGATCAAAATCCCAGGCCGATGCGCCAGTGCCCGCGCAAAGTTGATGAGCTGCTTCTGCCCCGTCGAAAGCCCCGCCCCGCGCTCGCGCAATGGCTCCGCGTACGCCCCCGGCAGCGAGCAGATAAAGTCATCGACGTTCACCTGCACGGCCGCGACTTTCATCTGCTCGTCGGTAATGCTCTCTGTGCCCAGCCGAATGTTATCGGCCACCGTCCCACTAAACAGAAACGGATCCTGCAGCACCACGCCAAACCTCTGCCGCAACCGCGTCAGATCCTGCTCGCGAACATCCACCCCGTCCACCAGCACCTGCCCGTGCTGCACATCGTAGAAACGCATCGTCAGGCTGGTGATCGTCGTCTTTCCCGCTCCGGTATGCCCCACGATGGCCGCCGTCCGTCCCGGCTCAACCACAAACGAGACCCCGCGCATCACCCACTCAATGTCCGTCATCGCGGCCAGTTCCGCCGGAGTGGACCGGGCAATCCGCGCCGCCGTCTCGTCGTCGAGCCGCTGGTAGGTGAACCAGACATCCCGCAGCTCGATCCGTCCCGACCCGTCCCCCGCAACCGGCCGCGCCGGAGAAACAATCTCCGGCTCCGTATCCAGCAGCTTGAAGACGCGCTCGCTCGCCGCCATCGCCGCCTGCAAAATGTTGTACTTCTCGCTCAGGTCCTGAATCGGCCGGAAAAACCGCTGCGCGTACTGCATAAACCCCACCAGCGTTCCCAGCAGAACCGTATGCCGGATGACCCCGCCCCCGCCCAGCCAGATGATCAGCGCAATCGCCACCGAGCTCAGCAACTCCACCGCCGGATAGTAGAGCGCATACGCCAGGATATTGTCTTTGAACGCCTCAAGATGCGTCAGATTGATCGCGGAAAAATCCCTGAACGCCCGCTCCTGCCGATTGAACAACTGCACCAGCGGCATGCCCGTCACATATTCCTGCGTGAACGCATTGATGCGCGCAATCGCCACCCGAATCCGCCGGTACGATTCCCGAACGTATTTCCGGAAAATCCGCGTTACCAGCAGAATCAGCGGCAGCACTGAAAACGCCATCAGCGCCAGCCACCACTTCATCCGCAGCATCACGAACACAATCGCCGCCAGCACGAACACATCTTCGAAAATCGCGAACACGCCCGACGTGAACATCTCGTTCAGCGCGTCCACATCCGTGGTCAGCCGGGTCACCAGCCGCCCTACCGGATTGCGATCGAAGAAGGCGACATGCATCCGCTGCAGATGCCGGAAGATCTGGCTGCGCAGGTCGAACATTACCTTTTGCCCGGTCCACTGCATCAGCCACGTCTGCAGCGCCTCCAGACCGTAGCTCATCACCAGCGCGCCCATCCAGATCACCGTCAGCTCGGTAATCCCCTTCCACGCGCCGCCCGAGGCACCCCCAGACCCGTACGCACTCAGCCAGCGAGCCATCCACGGATGTCCCTGCGCGCCCCTCAACGCCGCAGCCGCAGCATCGGCCGGGTTCTTTTGCGTCGCAGGCGTCAGGTACAGATCGACCGCGACCATCGTGAAGTAAGGGCCCAGAACATCCGCTCCCGCCTTCAGCAGGATCGCCACAATCGACGTAAAGCACGCCCACTTGTAGGGGTAAAGATAGGTGATCAGCCGGCGCATCAACCGGCTGTCGTAAGCCTTGCCCAGAATTTCGTCGTCGTGACCAGCCGCAGGTTTCTTCGCAGGTTGAGCTGCGGGCTTCTTCGCCGGCTCAGCCGCAGCTGCGGCCTGCTGCGCGTTCGTTGGACGAGAATCGGGCAAAGGGCCGGGCATAGCCGCTGCTCTCTATTTTAGCTGTGCCGCCGCTTACCCGCTTGGAAGGTGCCTTTGGATGGCGACCTTCACACCGCAAGATTGGCTCTTCTTCGCGCCAAAAACCGGGAGAGCAGCCGCTGCTGCACCAGATTCAGTCCGAAGACCCAGTACGACGCAGCAAACAGCACAGCCGTGCCGGCCAGCGCCAGGCTCACCTGATCCACCCGGGAATGTTGCCGCGTGAAATTGACCAGCCACATCGAGGGCGGCAGCGCAATGCACATAAACCCAAACAGCTTCAGAACCGGAATCATGGAGATGCTCGGATCGGAACTGAAGAGTTTCTTGTTCTCGAAGTACAGCAATGCCATCTGCGTCGATTCTGAAACCAGCCACGTGTACATGAAACCGCGAATGCCCAGCCACATCGTCATCGGGATGCTCACCCCGATCATCAGCAGGTTGCCCCAGAACACGATGTTGGCCAGGCCCTTATGCGTATTGGTTGAAAATTGAAAATACTGCTTGTGCTCGCGCACGCTCATCACGCCGGAAATGAGCGCCATCAACGCATAAGTCCACGTATCGAACAGGCCCGGGCGGTGCAGCCACACGACGATCAGGAACGGTGAGAAGAGGAGCGTCCCGAGATTCGCCACCGGAATCATCGAGAAAACGACGCGCTCGGAATAGTGGAAAATGTCGAGCAGCTTTTTCATTTCCCCGCTCCCGAAGCTGAACGTGATTTCAGGCGCGATGGCGTTGGTAATAATGGAAAGGACCTGGCGGGCCATCGCAAGCACGGTTCGGCTGGTCGCGAACAAGACCACAACCTCCGGCCCCAGAATGCGCTGCAGCAGAATGATGGGCACCTGGAACAGCAGGAACGTCTGCATGAAGATCATGCCGAACATGCCGCTGGGCTTCATGGTGGCTTTGGCCGTCGCCCAGTTCGCCCCACGCAGCCCCAGGGGAAGATGCGGGCCCTTCATGCGGCTCCGGAGGTCAACGATGGTGGCCAGGGCAACGATAAGAGTGACAGCGAACTGGCCGAACGCAATCGTGCCGAAGGATAAATGCAGCAACGCCAGCGGCACAGCGATCAAGGTGCCGGCAAGGCGCCGAAAGTTCCACCACATCGTTCCGCGGTGCGTCTCCTGCACGACCATGAACAGATTGTTGTAGTAGCCCCCCAGGATATGCGCCGTCAATTGCATTCCCAGGAACAGCGCCGTCAGGGAAGCCTCCCGCCGACTCACCGCTGTCAGGTGCAGCAGCGTGGTCAGCGGCAGGGCGGCGAACATGGCGCTGATCACCACTCCTGTCCCCACCAACCCCAGCATCATCACCAGCGTGCTGGCCTGCAGGCGCTGATATTGCTCGTGCTCGCCCCGCTGGCGAAGCATTGTCAGCTCATTGCTGGTATAGGTCGTTATGCCGAAATTGAGCGTGCCCAGATACCCAATCGTGGCTGAAAGCACCAGCCATTCTCCGTACCGTGCGATACCGTACGCATACAGAAAAACCGGCGGCAGCAGGAGCTGGGTCACCAGCGTGACGCCAACATTAGCCCCCTGCGCCATCAACATCTTGAAAATTCGCCTCAGCATGGGTTCAGCAATGCGCAATGAGCGAGTTTTTTTCGGCTACGATGCATCGCTATGCTCACGTGCATTCCCTGCGCCCTGAGATCGGGCCGCCAGGAATCTTCCGAACCGAAGATGCTAAAACCTTTGACCCCGTGCACGGGCGGGTCTGCCAATAGAAAACTGCTGAGCCGATTCAGAAAATGGCGGATATTCTTTGAATTCATGGGGGCGGAGGGATGAAAATAGACGAGATTAGAGCCTATGGTAGCATGGCCCTGGCTGACGACGCCCTCCGCTCCGCAGCGTCCCCGCCGCGACACTGCACTCCCAGGCATCAGCAGAAATCGAGTCCTGCAGGCCGCGCTATTCCATGCATAACTCGCGGTTTAGCCTGAGGAGAACTCCTTGGTTCACGTGACTAAAACAGGCCGCATCCTGGTAACCGGCGCAGCAGGCTTCCTCGGATCGCATCTCTGCGACGCCCTGCTCGGCGAGGGCTATAAAGTTGTCGGAGTCGATAACCTCTGCACCGGCAATCTCGCCAATCTGCGCCACCTGGAGAACGAACCCCGGTTCGAACTTGCGCAGGCCGACATTTGCCAGCCCTTCGATTTTGGCCCCGTCGGTTTCGTCTTTAATTTCGCCTCACCCGCCAGTCCGGTGGACTACAGGAAACTTGGCGTCGAAACTCTCCTCGTCGGTTCCGACGGCACCCGCAACGCCCTCGACGTCGCAAAGCGTTACCAGGCTGGCTTCCTCCATGCCTCCACATCGGAGTGTTACGGCGACCCGAAAGTCCACCCCCAACCCGAGACCTACTGGGGCAATGTCAACCCGGTCGGCCCTCGTTCTGTCTACGACGAAGCCAAGCGCTTCTCTGAAGCCATGGTCATGGCGTACTACCGCTATTACCGCGTCGACACCCACCTGGTCCGCATCTTCAACACCTATGGGCCGCGACTGCAGGCCAGCGACGGTCGCGTCATCTCCAATCTCATGACCCAGGCCCTCCGCGGCGAAGACTTCACCATCTACGGAGATGGCTCCCAGACCCGCAGCTTCTGTTACATTTCCGACGAGATCGAAGGCATTCTGCGCCTCGCGCGCTCCAGCGAACACTACCCCGTCAACATCGGCAACCCCGTGGAGTGGACTATCCTCGAATGTGCGCACCAGATTCTTACCGTCACCGGCTCGGCCAGCCAGATTCGCTTCCATCCGCTGCCCGAGGACGATCCGACGCAGCGTTGCCCTGACATCACCAGGGCGAAACAGTTGCTGGGCTGGGAGCCGAAGATCGATTTGGCCACCGGCCTTCGCCTTTCTCTCGACTATTTCCGCCAATGCGTGGAGCTCGGCCGCACCGCCAGCCCCTGTGTGCCCATCAACGTTCCGTAGCCCGTACCCCTTTCGTGTCATCCTGCGAAGCCGCTCCGAAGACTTCTCTGCTTGACATCTGCGACCCCAACAAGCAAACTTCGCCTACGGGCCAAGTCCCCCGAAACCGGCCGTGATTCGCAAAGCGAGGAAAGGCATTTGACAGGACAGCAGGCAAGCCGCATCACCTATACTCTGGACTCCTCGCTGGACAGCGTGAACAAAGTCGAGCAGACCGCCGAACAAATGGCTCGCAAGGCCGGGGTGGACGAGGATGAAATCTTCCGTATCTCGATGGCGGTGCGCGAGGCTGCGGTGAACGCAGTGCTCCACGGCAACGCTTACGATCCGGAAAAGCGCATGACCGCCTCCTTTGAGAACACGGGAGCCGACCTCGTGATTCGCATTACCGACGAGGGCAAAGGTCTGGATCCCGCAACCCTCCCGGATCCCCTCGCGCCCGAAAATCTTCTGCGCGGCTCCGGCCGCGGTATCTTCCTCATTCGATCTTTTATGGATGAGGTACACTTCAGGCAACTGCATCCCGGGACCGAACTGACGCTGATTAAACACCTGGGAACCGCTCCAACCGGCGCCTAAATCATCCGCAGTACCAGCTTCCAAGGAGGAATTTCTCGTGAGCATGAAAATTAGTACCCGTCAGGTAGACGGGATTACCGTTCTGGATCTCGGAGGGCGGATCACCCTCGGCGAGGGCAGTGTGCAGTTGCGCGACTCGGTCCGGGACCTTCTTGCCAAGGGGCAGAAAAAAATTCTGCTCAACCTGGGCGAAGTCAACTACATCGACAGCTCCGGGATCGGCGAGCTGGTCAGCGCCTACACCACGGTCCGCAATCAGGGTGGCGAGCTGAAGCTCCTCAACCTGACCCGCAAGGTGCACGACCTTCTCCAGATCACCAAGCTCTACACCGTCTTCGACGTGAAAGACGACGAAGCCAGCGCCATCGCTGCGTTCGGCACTGCATAACCAGCATTCAGCCCTGCAGAAAAGGCTGCCCCCAGGGCAGCCTTTTTCCTTTCACCCCAGGCTGTCATCCTGAGGGGCGGAGCGACGAAGGATCTGCGGTTGTTCTATTCAATCTCCCGCACAGTCCCATGGCCTGTGGCGCAGCTCTGAATACGGCAGGACATCCTAAGCACTCTGCAGGCGCCCCAATTCAACAACTCCTACTTCCCCGTCAGTCCGCGATCCTTCAGCATCGCCCCAATCTGCGGCGCCCGTCCCCGCCACTTCGCATACATCGCTGACAAATCCTCCGTGTTCCCTCGCGAAAGCACCAGGTCGCGGAAGCGGTCGCCATTCCCCCGCGTCAATCCGCCGTGCTCCTCAAACCACCCGAACGCGTCATCGTCCAGCATCTCCGTCCACTGGTACGCGTAGTAGCCCGCAGCGTAGCCATTCGCCCAGATGTGCAGAAAATAAGTAGACCGGTACCGTGGCGGAACCGTCGCCAAATCCACGCGTGACTTCGTCAGCGCCGCCTTCTCGAACTCATCCACGTTCTGCAACGGCGTTCCCGGCGCCAGCGAGTGCCACTGCATATCCAGCATCGACGCCGACAGCAGTTCCGTCAGACCGTAGCCCTCGTTAAACGCCCGCGACTTGCGCAGTTTCTCCACCAGATCCGCCGGCATCGGCTCGCCCGTCTGGTAATGCTTCGCGTAATGCTGGAAAACGTCGGGATACGTCGCCCAGTGCTCGTTGAACTGCGACGGAAACTCCACAAAATCGCGCGGAACATTCGTCCCCGACAACGTCGGGTACTCCACGCTGCTCAGCATGCCGTGCAGCCCATGCCCGAATTCGTGGAACATCGTCACCACGTCTCCAGCGCTGATCAACGCAGGCTGCCCCGGCGCCGGCTTCGGCAAATTCGCAACGTTGTAGATCACCGGCAAATTCCCCAGCAGGTGGCTCTGATCCACTAAGTTGCTCATCCATGCGCCGCCGTTTTTGTTGTCGCGCTTGAAGTAGTCGCAATAGAACAGCGCCAGCGGCTTGTCGTTCACATCAAAGACTTCAAACACCCGCACATCCGGCTGCCACACCGGAATGTCCTTCCGCTCGGTGAATGTCAGCCCGTACAACTGATGCGCCGCGTAGAAAACCCCATTCTGCAGCACGTTGTTGATCTCGAAGTACGGCTTCACCTGCGACTCATCCAGATCGTATTTCGCCTTCCGCACCTGCTCCGCGTAGAAGTTCCAGTCCCACGGCTGCACCTGGAAGCCGCCCTTCTGCGCGTCGATCACCGCCTGAATCTCCTTGCCCTCTGCCTGAGCCTTTGCCGTCGCCGGCGGAATCAGCTGGTTCAGAAAAGTCAGCACTGCCTGCGGGTTCTTCGCCATCTGGTCTTCCAGCACCCACGACGCATAATTCGGGAACCCCAGCAGTTGCGCCTTCTCCGCGCGAATCTGCGCCAGCCGTGCAACCACAGGCCGCAGATCGCCGTCCGCCTGCTCGCTGCGCGTCCATCCATTCTGGAAAATCGTCTGCCGCGTCGTCCGATTGGTCAGTTCGGTGAACACCGGCTGCTGCGTCGTGTTCTGCAGCGGCAGAACGTAGCCCTGCACATTCCGTCCCGCGGCATCCTGCGCGGCTGCGGCAATTTGCGCGTCCGAAAGCCCCGCCAGCGCCGCCGGATCCGTCGTCGTAAACGCCGCCTTCTTCGTATCAGCCAGCAAGCCCCTGCTGAACGCATCCTGCAGCGTAGACTCCTCCTTGTTGATCTCCTTCAGCTTCTCCTTGTCCGCGTCGCTCAGCCCCGCCCCCGCATGCACAAACAGGTCATACACAATCTTGATCAGGCGCTGGCCCTCGGCATCGATATTCAGCTTCGCGCGCTGGTCGTACACCGCCTTCACCCGCGCATACAGTTGCGGATTCAGATAAATCGAGTCGTGGTGCGCAGCGAGCTTCGGAGCCTCCCTTGTCTGCACATCCTCAATCGTCGGATTCGTGTTGGCTCCCGCGATCGCCGAAAAAGTCTCCAGCACGCGCGTCAGCAGTTGCCCCGTCTGTTCCATCGCAACGTAGGTGTTTTCAAACGTCGGCTCGTCAGGATTGTTGGCGATCGCCATCATCTCCCGCTCCTGCTCCGCCATTCCGGCCTCAATCGCGGGCTGATAATCCGAATCCTTGATCCGGTCGAACGGCGGCGCGTGAAACGGCAGCGTGCTCGGGTAGTAGAACGGGTTCTCCGGCCCAAAGGCCGCGGTCTGTGCGAATGCAGGTGTCTGTGTCATGCAAAAAGTGGTCGCGGCCAGTGCGCACGCGACAGCAATACCAGTCTTACAGTTCACGCTATGTCCCTCGAACGCTGATTTGCGGCTGAAGGGGCATTGTACCCCCCATAAGATGCCGCGCCTTTGCCGGAATCGGCACAATTCCGGCACAGGCCCACCTCCGATTCTGCTTGATTTTGCTTCGCCTCCCGGGGAAGATGAGTCAACACTCCACGCCAGGCCATGCGCAAGTCACAAACGGTTCCCCTCACTCTGCTCGCCGCTGCCGCGCTCGCGGCTTCCACGGGATGCGACGACCGCCCCCGCGAAGTCAGCAATTGCGTCGATCAACGCAACCACATTGTCTCCGACGATAAGTGCGACCATCCCGCCCTCTACGGCGGCGGCGGTGGTGGCAGCAGCTTTCACTACATCTACGGCGGATCAAGCGGCGGCCATATGGACGACACCGTCATCGGCGGATCGCTCGCCGCCACGCCCGGAGCCGTAGTCGTCTCCGGCGAAACCGGCATTGCCCGCGGCGGCTTTGGCGGCGGCGGAGAAGGTGGACACGGCGGAGGCGAATAATGCAGCGTCACCGCATCCTCGTCCGCCCCGACTGGCAGCACAAAGTCGAAAGCGTCGGCCTCACTTACCACTCCATCGGCGGCCAAACGTACTGGGACGAATCCACGTACTGGGAGTTCACCTCCGCCGAAGTCGATCGCATCGAAGCCGCCACATCCGAACTCCAGACCATGTGCCTGGCCGCCGGCGATTTCATCCTCGACAAAAATCGCCTCGCCGATCTCCGCATCCCTCAGACCGCCTGGGCGCGCATCCGCGAATCCTGGAACGTCGAACCACCCGCCCTCTACGGCCGCATGGACCTCGCCTTCAATGGCCGCGACCTCAAGCTCCTCGAGTACAACGCCGACACCCCCACCTCGCTCGTGGAAGCCGCTGTCGCCCAGTGGTACTGGCTTGAAGACTGCTTCCCCCACGCCGATCAGTTCAACTCCATCCACGAGCATCTCGTCGCGAAATGGAAAGACCTCCTCGACTACGTCCACAAACCCGTCTACTTCTCCTGCGAGGACAGCGACGAGGACTGGATGACCGTTACCTACCTCCGCGACACCGCCCAGCAGGCGGCCCTGCTCACGTCTCCCATCTCTATGGCCGGCATCGGCTGGGACGCGAAGAAGCACGCCTTCGTCGACGCCGATGACCGCCCCATGGAATCCATCTTCAAGCTCTATCCGTGGGAAATGTTGTTAGCCGATAAGTTCGGCGCGCACGCCCTCGAAACCATGAGCCACCAGCAGGGCGACCCTGTGCAGTGGATCGAGCCCATCTGGAAAATGCTCTGGTCGAACAAGGCTCTGCTCGCGATCCTCTGGGAGATGTACCCGAACCACGAGCTCCTGCTTCCGGCGTATCTCGACGGTCCCCGCGACCTCGATGCATGGGTCCGCAAGCCCCTGCTGGGCCGCGAAGGCGCCAACGTCACCGTCAAGCTGCACGGCATCACCATGGAAGACACGGAAGGACGCTACGCCGACGGCGGCTTCGTCCACCAGCAATACATCGACCTGTCGGCGAACGGCAACCCGCGCATCGTCATCGGAAGCTGGCTCGTCGACGGCGAACCCTGCGGCATGGGCATCCGCGAACCAGACACCTACGTCACCACAAACGCCAGCCGCTTCGTCCCCCACCTCTTCCGCTAGAAGCGCAGGCAGCTGTCACCAGATCGAAACCGGCTGCCCCATATCTGCCCGGGTTTGGCAGCAGTGGGCGTTAGTCCGAACCGAAGCGAACCGGGTGCCCCATATCTCGCCGGTTTTGCGAGATGTGGGCCTAGCGCGAAGCGCCCGCATTTTCCCATTGTTGTCATCCCGACCGGAGCGCGTAGCGCGTAGTGGAGGGACCAGCTGTTAGCTTTCTCTGGCCCGGCAGCCCCCATTCATATTCCGCAATCACTCGCAATCAGCTACCGCTGCAATGGATCCACCACAGCATCCGCGTCCGTCACCCGGAAATACGGCGCCAGCGCCGGATGGCTCCGCTCCACCGCGCGATACATCTCCCAAGCCACGCGCCGATAAGAAAAATGTCCCTGCGCCGCAGACCGCAGCTCCGAAATATAAAGCGCCTCCGCAAAATCCATCTTGAACAGCGACCGGTTCTTCGTCGCCAGCGGCAGCACATACTGCGCCGAATCCGCAGCATCCGCCGCCGTCCCCCCAGCCAGCGTCGCAAACGCTGCCTGTGCACCCCGCACCGCCTCCTCGTAGAGCGGCTGCACCCCCGCCTCCGCCACGCCTTCCGGAATCGCATACCCATGCAGCGAAGTAAACGGCTGCAACACCTGCACGCACCGCCGATGCCGATGCATGTCCCGGAACCCGCCAATATCCATCAGAATGTCGAAGCGCAGCGCATGCCCCGAAGAAAACTCCCGCAGCAGCTCGTCATGCCGCCCGCGATGCCGCATGCCCACCCCAATAATTTCATTCCGCTGCGCATCCGTCAGCGCACCCACATGCCGCCTGATTTGCCGATAGGGGTAGTGGCATTGCCCGTAGAGCAGCGTCGTCGCAATCTCCACTTCCAGCGTCTCAACGTCATCCACCAAATCAACCAGCGGCGCCGGGTCGATCGCCTCGTTGCCCAACAACTCCGCCGCCGCCTGGCGCAAATCCTGTTGCGTGCGCTTCCGATAATCGTTGGCCGCAGCATATTTCACCAGCGTTGGCGCGGTTTTCACTTCGCGCGTCAGCAGTGCAGCCGCCCGCTCGCCCAGCGCCGGATCGAGAGCGGCAACGTCCCGCTGGAGTGCAGCCAGATCGTTGCCGTACACATTCCACGCCACCCCTGAAGCCGAAGCCTGCAACCGTTCGCCCAGCAACCGCACTTCCGCAATCGGACTCGAAAGCAGCCGCGAAATCTGCGTCTCCAGCGTCCGCGCATTCACAATTTGCCCCAGCGATGTATTCGTCGCCAGCGGCAGCAGGTACCGCGCCACGTCGAACGCCCGCGCCTTCAGCGTCCGCTCGTACGCTTCCTGCTTCATCTCCTCCGGCTTGCCCACCTGGCCCTTCAGCGACGCGAACACCGCCTCAAACACCGAGTGGTATTCACTGAACAGCTTCTCCACCGTCTCCCGGTACAGCCCCGCCGAATCCGCATCCGCCCCAAACTCCGGCATATACCAGCCGCTCTTGCGGAAGTTCTGATACCGCGTCGACCGCTCCTGCCCATCCCACCGCTGCTCGTCCACCAGCACAATCGCCGCCAGCAGCGAAAGCCGTTCAATCGCAAAAGCAACATGCGCCAAATCCGCAATCGACCGGTGCCCATACTGGAAATAAAACGTATTCAGGAACTGTTCCGCCCGCTGGCTGCTGATCTCCTTCAGCGATTCCTTCATCGACAGCGACGACCGCGAATACTTCGCCATCGCGTACGCCAGCACCTCGGGATCGGCCCCGTGCACGGCAAATACTTCAGTCTGATTGTTGCGGGTTTCCGGAGCAGTTTCCGGCTGGGCTGGCGTCTCACTCATCGCGGGCATGGTGGAATCCTAAACCCAAACCCTACGGAAATCTTTCCCCCGTTTTATTGGTTCCGGGCGACGGTGCCCTACGTCCTAAAATCAAACACGCGTACTATGAGGAGTGTTTTCCCCGAACCCTATCGGACGGGGGTCTGGCCCAGCTCGATGAAGAATAAGATCCTTTCCACAACCGAGCACCGTCCCTGGCCCATGCCCAAATCTCCCTGGGTCATGACCCAGCGCTGGAACGATCTCCTCTTCGCCCACTGGCCCATCCCCGCTACCGACCTCACCTCCCTGCTCCCTGAGGACCTCGCCATCGACACCTTCGACGGATCAGGCTGGGTCGGCGTCGTCCCCTTCTGGATGGACCAGATCCGCATGCGCGGCTTCCCTGCCATCCCCGGAGCCAGCCGCTTCGCCGAGCTCAACCTCCGCACCTACGTCCGCGACCGCCATACCAACCAGCCCGGCGTCTACTTCTTCTCGCTCGATGCCGCCAACCCCTTTGCCGTCGCCGCCGCGCGCATGTTCTTCCACCTGCCCTACTACTGGGCCCACATGAAAACCGACTTCAGCGGCGAGCGCGAAATCCACTACAGCAGCGAACGCCTCCTCAGCCGCCCCCGCGCCAATTTCCGCGCCCGCTACCGCAGTCTCGGCAAGCCCTGCACCAAAGGCGGCATGGAAAGCTTCCTCACCGACCGCTATGCGCTGTTTACCAAAAGCACTCGAGGCATAGCCCGCGTCAACATCCACCACCTGCCCTGGCCCCTCGAACTGGCCGAGGCAGAATTTGAAATCAACGACCTGCCCCAGGCCCACGGCATCCGCCTCCCCGACGTAAAACCCCTCCTTCAGTACAGCCGCGAACTGGTCGTCTACATCTGGGCGCTCGAAGAATTGCCCAGCCGCGCTACCCGCCGCGCCGCCGAACCCGTCCCCGCCCCCGGCGCCTGACATCCCGCTCTGTTTAACCTGCCGCCGACCCTGCGGTAGGCTGTATGCATGTCCACACTCCAGGGAAGAACCGCGCTCGTAACCGGAGCCTCGCAGGGCATTGGCCGCGCCTGCGCACTTGCGCTGGCCGCAGCCGGAGCGCGCGTAGCCCTCGCCGCCCGCAACGAATCCAAACTCAACGAAGTAGCCGCAGAAATCGCCACCGCCGGAGGCAGCGCCGCCGTCTTCACCCTCGACATCTCCAGCGAAGAATCCATCAAAGCCTGCGCCAAAGCCGCCATCGCTCACTTCGGCTCCGTCGAAATCCTCGTCAACAACGCCGGCATCACCCGCGACACCCTCACCCTCCGCATGAAACGCGCCGACTGGGACGACGTCCTCCACACCAACCTCACCGGTACGTTCCTCATCACCCAAGCCCTGCTCAGCCCCATGCTCAAGGCGCGCTGGGGCCGCATCATCAACATCTCCAGCGTGGTCGGCGAAACCGGACAGGCGGGACAAGCCAACTACGCCGCCAGCAAAGCCGGACTCATTGGACTCACCAAGTCCCTCGCCCGCGAACTGGCCTCCCGGAACATCACCGCCAACGCCGTCGCTCCCGGATACATCGAAACCGCCATGACCGCCGTCCTCGACGAGAAGCAGCGCACCGCCATGCTCGCCAATATCCCCCTCGCCCGCGCCGGCACCGACGCCGAAATCGCCGCCGCCGTCCGCTTCCTCGCCTCCGACGACGCAGCCTATATCACCGGCCACGTCCTCGACGTCAACGGCGGCATGTACATGGGCTAAACGCGCTCTCAACCAGCTTCGACTACCATCGTTTGTGCCATGAAGATTCTCACCGCAGACGAAATGCGCACCGTCGATCGCGTCTCGACAGAGCGCTACGGCATCCCCTCCATCGACCTCATGCGCCATGCCGGAACCGCCGTCGCCCGCTTCGTCCTGAACGAATTTCCCGATGCAAAAAACATCGCCGTCCTCTGCGGCAAAGGCAATAACGGTGGCGATGGCTTCGTCGCCGCCCGCCAACTCGCCGAAGCCGGCCGCGACGTCGCCGTTCTTCTTCTCGGAAAACCCTCCGACCTCAAAGGCGACGCCCAAACCGTCTTCAACGAAATGGGTTTCCAGCCAATCCTCGCGCCTGATGAAGCCGCTCTCAATAATCCCGAAGTCGAGTACCTCCTCAATGCGCCCGACCTCTTCCTCGACGCCGTAGTCGGCACCGGATTCAAGCCCCCGCTCCGCGGTGTCGCCGCAGCCCTCCGCGATCAGATCAATTCCCTCTCCACGCCCGTAGTCGCCGTTGACCTGCCCTCCGGCTGGGATGCCGACTCTCGCAACTTTTCCGTCGAAAGCGCCTTTCGCGCCAACGCCGTTGTCACCTTCACCGTGCCCAAACTCGCCCACCTCAGCGGCAACCTCACCAACAGCGCCACCGGCCCCATCGTCGTCGCGCCCATCGGATCTCCCCAGGAGGCCATTGAGTCCACGACCCGCCTCACCTGGGCCGGAGCCTCAAAATCCATCACCGAAAAACCACGCACACCCGATGCCAACAAGGGCCTCTACGGCCACGTCCTCATCGTCGCCGGCGAACGCGGCAAGTCCGGTGCCGCGGCCATGTCTTCCCTCGCCGCTCTCCGCGCCGGAGCCGGCCTCGTCACCGCCGCCGTCCCTGAATCCATCCTCGCCTCCGTCGCCGCCATCGCCCCGGAGTTGATGACCCATCCCCTGCGCGAAGGCCCCAACGGTGAAATCGACGCCTCCAACCTCGAGCCGAAACTTTTCAAGCGCCTCATCGAACGCGCAACCGTCGTCGCCGTCGGTCCCGGACTCGGCACCGAGCCTGAAGAATTCGTCCTCGGCCTCGTCGATAAAGTCCGCCTCCCTCTCGTCATCGATGCCGACGCGCTCAACATCCTCGCTTACCACCTCGGCAAACTCGATGGCACCCATCGCACCATCGTCCTCACACCCCATCCTGGCGAAATGGCGCGCCTCACCGGCCGCAGCACCAAAGAGGTCCAGGCCAATCGCGAGCCTCTCGCGCGCGAGTTCGCCACCCGCCACCATGTGACAGTTGTGTTAAAAGGTTGGCGCACCCTCATCGCCCATCCTGACGGCCGCATCGCAATCAACACCACCGGGAATCCCGGCATGGCCAAAGGCGGCAGCGGCGACATCCTAACCGGGATCGTCGCGGCCCTGCTGGCTCAACACCCTGAGCGCCCCGCGGAAGCCGTCGAGGCCGCCGTCTACCTCCACGGCCTCGCTGCCGACTTCGCCGTGCGCGAGCAGGACGAGCACACCCTCCTCGCCACCGACACCATTGGTCATCTTTTTCACGCTTTTCGCTTTCGCGCGCACGACGAAGCGGGTTATGTTTGGTTGGAAGGGATTCCATCCCTGGCTGTGAGGTCAAAATGACGCAAATCGTGGACGCGAAAATTCACCAGTTCGAAAGCCACAGCGCCAAAGAGACCATTGCCGCCGGTCACCTGATTGCCGGCCTGCTCGCCCCGCCGAAATTTCTCATCCTGCGCGGCGACCTGGGCGCGGGCAAGACAACGCTGGTCAAAGGAATCGCCGAAGCCCTCGGCGCCGCCGATCCCGATGAAGTCACCAGCCCCACCTTCACCCTCATGCACGAGTACGACGGCACGCGTTCCGTCGACGGACGCAAAGAGCCGGTCATCCTCTACCACCTCGACCTCTACCGCATCCAGAACGAGCGCCAGCTCGACTCGCTGGGCCTCGAAGAGCTTTCCGCCCCCGACAGCATCGTTCTGGTCGAGTGGGGCGAGAAATTCCCCAGCGTCGTGCGCCGCAGCCAGGGCGAAATTGAAATGCACGCCACCGGCGGCGACACCCGCAGCATCACCCTCACTCTCAGAGACTGAAGCCATCTCAAAAACTGGATTTGAAAGGCCACGGCTTCAAAACCCGCGAATAGCGCTCTGCTTTGAAATAGTGTGCCCGCACTGCTCGCAGTCAAATCCACATCTTGTATCAGGGTATGACTTCAGTCGTGCCGTAAAGCCCCTCAAATCGAATGGGCTTTAGCCCCTGAGGGAAGCTCTT
>DATHQV010000101.1:0-36846 GCA_035482355.1 Acidobacteriaceae bacterium
CGAAGTAAGTGCAGCCGAGATCGAAGTAGCCGCCCATCAGCATGACTTTCATTTTGGGATCGCGCTTCATGGTGACGGCAAGATCGGGCATAACGTTGACGCTCGATTCCCAACCCTGACCGCCGGGCGGAACGTGCGTGAGATTCCAGTGGTAGCCGGGCTCGCGGGCGCTGGGCTTGTAGGTCAGGTTGTCGCCGTAGTGCAGAGTATCGCGCGCGTATTGATTGATGGCAGCTAAGAAGGCGGGAGTGGTGGCGCTGCCGAAGGGATCGTAGCCGGCGTCTTCGCTGAGGGGATCCATGTCAGGGCCTTCGTAGCGCGTGTCGAGGCGGCCCGTGGTGATGCCCATTTCCGACTGGAGCTCTTTCGAGAATTCGCCGCCGGAGACGCGGAGGTTGGCCTTGTACCAATAGGCGGCGGGAAGGCCAGTGTAGCCTTCGAGCTTCGCGGCGATGGCGTGCTTTTGATCGTCAGGCAGATCGGCGCCCTGATGCAGCGCGGACGCGTAGGCGCCGAGCGAGAACTGTTCCACTTCTTTCAGCAGCGAATCGAGAGACGCGGGCTGTGTGGCGAGGCGGTGGTGATACCAAGCCGTGGCCGCCATGGAAGGAAGCGCGAGGAAGTAGGGCTGATCGGTGCCAGGATTGCCTTCAGGGCCGTCAGCGGAATCGTCGAAGCTGAGAATTTGCGAAAGCAGGACAACGCCGTTGAGGTCAACGCCCTGCAGCATGCGGCTCAGAACGGCGGTGCGCGTCGTGCCGTAGCTTTCGCCGAAAAGAAACTTGGGCGAGTTCCAGCGATCGTATTTGGTGAGGAAGCGGCGAATGAAGCGGTCGAAGGCGTGGCCGTCCTCATCGGTTCCCCAAAAGGCTTTGCCGGCCTCTTTGCCGAGGACGCGGGAGAAGCCGGTGCCAGGCGCGTCGATGAAGACGAGGTCGCTGGCGTCGAGCAGGCTGTATTGATTGGAGATGAGCGAGTAAGGCGCGCCTTCCTGGTGCTGCACGTCAGGCGTGACCACGCGGACGGGACCAAAAGCGCCCATGTGGAGATACATGGTGGGGCTGCCGGGTCCTCCGTTATAGAGGAAAGTGATAGGGCGATTTTTGGGAGCGTCCTTCATGAAATACGCGACGTAGAACATGCGCGCGGTAGCGGGTTGGTCCTCGGGCTTGGCGGGAAGATCTTCGCCGTAGCCGGGAAGGTATTTGCCATCGAGGGCGAGGGTTGCGTCCTGAACATCGGAGGAGCCGACAGTGAGGGTTCCGGCGACAGCGCGGTAGGCGATCGCCTTGCCTTCGACGTTGACGGAGCCATCGGTAGTGGAATCAGGTTGGGGCGCAGGAACTTCTCTGGCGGAAGCGGCGTGGTCGGGCTTCTCAGAGGGCTTGTCGGACTGCCTATCTGGGTTCTGCTGCGCAAAGGCGAGCGGAGCAATGAGCAGCGCGGCAAGAACTGCGATGCGTGTGGGTTTCAGCGGGTGCATGGGACGGCCTCCGTGCAGATGGAAATGGTTCGAGAAGTATAGCCGAGAGATTAGAGGCCGTGGGACTGGCGAAAGGCGCGGACGACTTCGGCGGGGTCGCGGTGCTGGCCGTCGACGGCCTCGTTCATGGCGCGCATGTCGTCGGCGGAGACGCGTCCGGCGAGAGCGTTGAGGGCGAGCTGGATTTGAGGCCAGCGGCGGAGGGCTTCGTCGCGGACGAGTGGAACGGCCTGGTAGGGCGGGAAGTAGTGCCGGTCGTCGTCGAGAATGGTGAGGTGGAAGGCCTGGACGGGACCGTCTGTAGTGTTGGCGGCGATCATGTCGACCTGATGGTTATTCAGGGCGCGGTAGAGCAAACCCAAATCCATCGTCCGCGGCGGCCCGGCGAAGTGGAGACCGTAGGCGGCGCTGAGACCGGGAAGGCCGTCGGGGCGCTGCTCGAATTCGTAACCGACGCCGAGACGCATTTGCGGCGTAAACTGCGCGGCCTGGCTGAGGGTGGTGAGGTGCAGGCGCTGAGCGTCGTCGCCGCGGATGACCATGGCGAAGGAATTGTTGAAGCCGAGGGGCGGGGCTACGGTGATTTGGAAGCGCTGGTGGTAGAGGCGGCTGACGGTCGAGAGGACTGAGTCGGGGTCGCGGTCCAGTGGTTGTTTCAGGATGGCAGTGAGAGCGGTGCCGGTGTACTCGACGTAGGCGTCGATGCGGCCAGAGAGCATGGCCTGCTGGCATATGTAACTGCCGGCCAGATAAAAGCGGCGTTCGACTTTGAGGTTGGATTTTGCTTCGATTTCCTGGGCGAGCAGTTCGCCGAGGACGACTTGCTCGGTGAAGTTTTTTGCGCCGATGACGGGGTGGTTGGGGTGGGGCGGAGCGCAGGCGGTCAAAAGAAAGCAGAAGAACAGCAAAAGGCAGCCGGTAGCTGGTGGCCGGTGGCGCGTCACGTCTGATTCTCCGGTCGCAGGAGGGCGAAGTGATGGAAAGTACGGGGGCCTTGCTCGATCCGGATTAGATTGAATCCCAACTTTTCCAGGACGCGCAGGGATGCGCGATTCTCAGCCTGCACGGTTGTGACTATTTTTTGCAGACCCAGTTCAGCAAAGCCGAATCGGATGAAGGCGAATCCGGCCTCGGTGGCAAAGCCCTGTCCCCAATACGGACGCGCCAGATAGAACCCGAGGACTCCTTCGCCGGGTATTGGCGTTTCGTGCTGGATGTGGGTATAGACACCGCAGCGGCCGATATACGAACCATCAGCCTTCAACACGGTTGCCCACATCCGGAGGCGGTTCGACACACGATCCGACACACGATCCGGTCCGGGTTGCAGCGCTCCCTGGAATCTTGCCTCCGCGGCCTCGCGCGTGCGCGGAGCGCCGCCAACATAGCGACGGACTTCGGGATCCTGCTCCATGGCGCAGTACGCTTCGATGTCGCCCGGCTCATGCGGACGGAAGAGGAGCCGTTCTGATTCGAGAATGATCAAGACGTTTGCCTCTGGCCGGTGCGGATGGCGAGACGTTTCTCGAGGAGGCCGAGGGAGGCGTCGAGGAGGAGCGCCAGGGCGGCGGCGGGGATGGCTCCAGCGAGGATGAGGCCGTTGTCGACGGAAGCGACGCCGCGGAAGATGAGCTCGCCTAATCCGCCTGCGCCGACGGCGGCGGCGATGGTGGCAATACCGACGCAGGTGACGGTGGCGGTGCGAACGCCGGCGAGGATGAAGGATGCGGCGAGAGGCAGCTCGACTTTGATGAGGCGCTGCGTGCCGGTGAGGCCGAGGGCGCGGGCGACGAAGATGACGGAGGGATCGATGCCCTGGATGCCGGCATAGGTGTTGCGCAGGATGGGCAGCAGCGCGTAGGCGGTGAGCGCGACGATGGCGACACGGGCAGCGCGTTCGCCGAGCCAGGGGAGAGGCAGGAGAAATCCGAAAAAGGCGAGCGAGGGAATGGTTTGCAGGATGTTGGCTGCGCCGATGACGGGCCTGGCCCAGCGCGGCGAGCGCGTAAGGGCGATGCCTGTAGGGACGGCGATAGTGACGGCGATGAGCATCGCAGCCCCGGTGAGCCAGAGGTGCTCAAGAGTGAGGGTGACTATTTCTGCGCCATAGCGGTGGAGGAATTCCGTCATGGACGGCCCTCCTGTTGCGCGGCTGCGCTCCTTTCACCGCGATGGAAGGCGCGGATGTACGCCTGGATCTCCGGCTGCGAGGATTCGAGGAATTTTTTCGAAGGCAGACAAGCGATCAGCTTACCTTCCTGGAGAAGCGCGATTTGATCGCCTAAATAAAGGGCTTCGTCGAGGTCGTGGGTGACGAGAAGAACGGTTTTGCGCAGGCGGGCGAGAAGGGCGCGGAGCATGTCCTGCATTTCAGCGCGGGTGAGCGGGTCGAGCGCGCCGAAGGGCTCGTCCATGAGGAGGGCGGAGGGCTCGGCGGCGAGGGCGCGAGCGAGACCGACGCGCTGGCGCTGGCCTCCGGAAAGCTGGTGGGGATAGCGGCGCGCGAAGGTGGAGGGATCGAGGCCGACGGCCGTCAGTAATTCGTGACTGCGACGGATACGATCTGCGCGGGGACTGCCCTGCGCTTCGAGAACAAGGGCGACATCGCGCTCGACGGTGAAATGGGGAAAGAGGCCGGTTTCCTGGATGACGTAGCCGATGCCGCGGCGAAGGGCGACGAGATCGGCGTCGCGCGTCGATGTGCCCTGGAGAGAAACATCGCCGCTGGTCGGCTCGACCATGCGGTTGACGGTGCGAAGGAGCGTGGTTTTGCCGGAGCCACTGCGGCCGAGGAGAACAGTCGTAGTTCCCGCTTCGACGGCGAGCGAGATTTCGTGCAGCAGGACGCGTCCCTGCGCTGTGGTGAAGGAGACGCTGCGGAATTCGATGGCGGCGGGCATCCCACGGACAGGGTACACGGTGCAGGAGCTACCCTGTCGCTCCGGAAATGAGACCGGATACGTTTGACGGCCTTATTCCGCGTGCAGGGCTTCAGTAGGGTTGACGGAGGCAGCGCGGCGCGCGGGGAGAAAGCTGGCCAGCAGCGCGGCGGCGGCGAGGGTGACAGCGACTGCAACGAGGGTGGCGACGTCCCAGGAGTGGACCTGAAAGAGCAGCTTGCTGAGTAGCGTGGTTGCGGTGAGAGAGCCGAGCAGTCCTGCGCCAATGCCGCCTGCAGCGAGCCATGCGGCTTCGCGGAGGATGAGGCGGTAAACCGTGCTGCGCTGCGCGCCGAGGGCGATGCGCAAGCCAATTTCGCGGGTGCGATGGCTGACGGAGTACGCAATAACGCCGTAGAGGCCGACGACGCTGAGCAGGAGCGCGAGAGCGGCGAAGCCTCCAACGAGCCACGCGGAGACGCGATGAAGGGACGCGGAAGGCGAGTCGTGGAGACGCTGGAGCATGGTGGCGGGGTTGGAAATAGCCAGCGTTGGATCGGCGGTGTGGATGGCGCCTGCTGCCGTTCCGAGTACGGCGTCTTCGGCCTGCCCGCTGCGCAGAATCACAGTAAAGCCCTCAGTGGGGCTGTTTGGATCCTGGTTGCGCGGGCGATACATCGCGGCCTGGGCGGCGGCGTCGGGCTGGCCTTCCTGGATGTTGTCGACGATGCCGACAATTTCCATCGCTTTATCCTGATCTCCTTCGATGTAGATCCGCTGCCCGATGGGATTCTCGCCGGGGAAATAGGTCGCGGCCAGTTGCCGATTGATGACGACCACGCGCGGACGGGACTGATCTTCTTCATCGCCAAAGTAGCGCCCGCGCAGCAGACGCGTCTCGAGCGTGGAGAAATAGCCTGCGCTGACGTCACGAATAATCACTTCGTTGTGGTCGATGGGCCAGGAGCGGCCGACGATGCGGAAGTTGCTGGAGCCGTCGCCATCGCCCAGTGGCGCTTCGCTGGCAATGGCTGCGGAACGCACCCCTGGCAGCGGGGCGAGAGTGTCGTGCAGGTGACGTTCGAAGCTGACCCACTGCTGGGCGGTGCCTGATTTCACGGTGCCGGAGACCTGCAGCGTGGCGAGGCGATCGACGTTGAGGCCGGTATCGACATGGAGCAGCCGGTAGAAGCTCTTGCCCAGCAGGCCTGCGCCGACGAGAAGGATCATGGCCATGGCGAGCTCGACGACGACGAGATTCGAGCCGAAGCGACGCCACACGGTTCCCGAGCTGCCGCGGCCATCCTCGCTGAGGCCATTGCGCAGGTCGTTGTTCGCGATACGCAGAGTCGGCAGCAGCGAGAAGATGAGCGCCGAAAGCACTGCAACAACTCCAGCGAAGACGAGCGCGTGCGCGTGAATGCCGACAGTATTCAGATAGGGCATGCTGTCGAGGATGTCTTTGGGGATCAGGCTAAGGATGAGACGGGTGAAAATCCAGGCGGCGGCTGTGCCGAGGAGGCCGGCGAAGGCGGCGAGCGCAGTGCCTTCCGCAAGGAACTGGACGACGAGGCGGGAGAACGATGCGCCGAGTGCGCCACGCACAGCCATCTCGCGGCGGCGGCGTTCGGTGCGCACCAGCAGCAGGCTGGAGACGTTGACGGCAGCAATCAGCAGCAACAGCGCTGCGCCCGCGAGCAGCATGAGCAGGATCGGACGAATGTTGCCGAGAATGTCGGCCACCAGTTCGGTGAGAATGGCGCCCCGGCCATGATCGTCACCGGGATACTGCTGCGCCAGGGCGCTGCCGATACGCTCAACGTCCGCGTTTGCGGCGGCGAAGGATGCGCCGCGGCGCAGGCGCGCGACACCAATCAGATTGTGGCACCCCCGGATTTTCTCGCACTGCGAATCTGGGCGCTCAGTTCCCCAGAATTCCGAGGGCTCTGCGGGAGCAAAGTGAAAACTCCGTGGCAGCACGCCGATGATGGAGACGGGATTGCCATCGAGGTTGACGGTCTGGCCCAAAACATTCGCCCGTCCGGCAAATCGGCGCTGCCACGCAGCGTAGCTGATAAGTGCAACGCGGGGCGCTGATGGCCGATCGTCATCCGCGCGAAAATCGCGTCCGAGAACGGGCGTGACGCCGAGCGTGCGGAAAAAGCCGGCAGTGACGCGGGTACCGTGGACGGGCTGCGGGCCCTCCGGCGTCTGCAGCATATAGCCGAATGCGCCGAAGGCATTGAGTGATTGAAAGACGGTGCTGCGATTCTGGTAGTCGACGTAGTCCAGGTAAGAGAGGTGGAAGTGCGGACCAAGGGAATTGCTCTCGTAGAGCATGGCAAGGCGCGCGGGCTGCGTGTAGGGCAGCGGCTGGATGAGCGCGGCATCGACGAAACTGAAGATGGCAATTGCCGCTCCCATTCCCAGGGTGAGGACGAGGGTCGCGGTGAGCGCGAAACCGGGATTCCGCCGCAGTTGGCGGAGCGCAAAGCGGAGGTCCCTGAAGATGCTTTCGAGCCGCAGGCCGGTGGTCTGGGCCGATTCGTCGCGCAAGCGCGCTTCGTTGCCGAACTGGCGAGCTGCGGTGTAGCGCGCTTCGTTGGGGGACATGCCCTGAGCGATGAATTCCCTTTCGGTCTGGGCACAGTGGTAGGACATTTCCTCTTCGAGTTCGCGGTTGACCTGGTCGCGGTGGGCGAGGAAACCGAATTGGCGAAGGATGCGAGTGAGCCAGTTCATGGATCTTCTCCTCGGGAGAGGTTATGCGTCCTGGAGCACGCGGCCGATGGCGGAGATCATCTGCTCGAACTGAGAAAGCTCGAGGCCGAGTTGTTTGCGGCCTGCTGCGGTAAGCGTGTAGTAGCGGGCGCGGCGATTCGTATCGGTCATCTTCCATTCCGCTTTCACCCATCCCTGAAGGAGCAGGCGCTGGAGCGCGGGGTAGAGCGAGCCTTCTTCGACGGTGAGGACCTCGTCGGAAACGCGCTTGATGGAGGCGGCAATACCGTAGCCGTGGAGCGCTCCGCGGGTTAGGGTCTTGAGGATGAGCATGTCGAGGGTGCCGGGGAGCAGATCGGGTTTACGGGCCATAGAGATACCATAGACAGACTATGGGTATCTTGTCAATGGTGCACTTGACGAAAGCAGTGTCGTATGCTACATAGGGGTAGACGAACGAGCTGGTGGCCGTAAGCCCGAAGCTAAAGGCTGGACGGAAAGGCGGCGGGGATGCTGGAACTGCGGCACGTGACGAAGCGGTTTTCGGGGATTCCGGCGGTGGACGATGTGAGTTTTTCAGCGCGGCCGGGAGAAGTGACCGGGTATTTGGGGCCGAATGGGTCGGGCAAGTCGACGACGATGAAGATGATCACCGGACTGATCGAGATGACTGCCGGACAGATTCTGTTTGACGGCAAGCCGATTCAGAGCGATCTCATCGGGTACAAGCGGCGGATGGGATATGTGCCGGAGGAGCCGTATCTCTATAACCATTTGTCGGGCGCAGAGTATCTGACTATGGTGGGGCAGTTGCGGGGGCTTCCGGAGCGCGCGACGGCGGAGCGGATCGATGGATTGCTGCGGCTGCTGTCGCTCTACGACGACCGGCATGCGTCGATCAGCGGGTATTCGAAGGGGATGCGGCAGAAGGTGTTGATCGCGGCCGCGCTGCTGCACAATCCGGATGTGGTGCTGCTGGACGAACCGTTTTCAGGGCTGGATGTAGGGTCGGCGCTGGTGCTGCGGAGTCTGATTCAGGAGCTGGCGGCGCGGGGGAAGGTGGTGCTGTTCAGTTCGCACGAACTGGACACGATGGAGAGGGTGAGCCAGCGGGTGGTGATTCTGCACCGGGGGAAGATGGTCGCGGATGACTCGATTGAGAATTTGCGATCGCTGATGGCGTTGTCGACGTTGGAGGCAATTTTTTCGCAGTTGGCGGTCGAGCAGGATACGGAGGGGATGGCTCGGGAGATTGCTGACCTCATCAGCCGGTAGCTGGTGGCTGGTGGCAATGAGACGGTGATCCGGAAAGAGAAGCCGATGTTGAGAACGATGTTCGCTCGATTCGCGGGAGAGCTGCCGGTGGAGTTTCGCGTTCTTTACCGGCAGTATTTGCTGCGAGTCGTGGATTTAGAGGCGCTGTCGATGCAGGCGGACGTCCCGACGCTGCTGGGGCAGTTCGTGGGATTGCTGATTTTGATCAGCGCTTTCCAGACGCTGGGATTTTTGTACGCCGCAGGACGGCCAAACATGTCGCCGGCGGCGATGGCCAGCCTGGCGATCCATATGGAACAAACACTGCTGGCGAGCACGATGCTGGTGGCGGGCCTGGTGGCGGTGGTGAGCTGGGATGCGACGTTTCCGGATCGGCGGGACGTGATGGTGCTGGGGCCGCTTCCGGTGCGTCCGCTCATGATTTTGGTGGCCAAGATGGCCGCGAACGGCGCGCTGGTGGGCATCGGCGTGGTGGCGCTGAATTTTGGCATGAGCGTAGCGCTGCCGCTGGTGACGGGCGGCCTGACGCGCTTCCCGTGGTTCTTCGCGGCCTGGTGGCTCACGGTGATTGCAGCCGCAGGGTTGGTGTATGGGTCGGTGCTTACTGTGCAGGGACTGGCAGCGTTGTTGTTGCCTCGCGGGATATTTCTGCGGTTGTCAGCGGGCTTGCAGCTTGCGGCGTTTGGAATTTTTCTGAGCGTGTGGCTGTTTCAACCGACGCTGGATGTACCGTGGGCGATGAGCGCGCCGCAGAACCAAAGCATGCTGCGCGAGTGGCCAATGTTCTGGTTGCTGGGGATGATTCAGCAACTGACCGGACGTCTTCCGCAACCATTGACGTGGCTAGCGGCGCGGGCATGGATTAGTTTCGCCGCAGTCATGCTGGGGGCGGGCGCTTCCCTGCTGCTTTGCTATCTCCGCACGATGAAAAAGACCGTCGAGGAGCCGGACCTGGTACCGGGCGGGCGAAGCTGGCTTGGGGCATTGCGATTTGGAAACCGGCTGACGACGGCAGTGGTGCTGTTTTGCGGGAGGTCGCTGGCACGGAGCCGGCAGCATCTCGTGATCTACGCGTTCTTTTTGTCGATTGCGTTTGCAGTCGCGGTGTCGATTGTGCGTGGAGCGCTGGCGGGCGGGACGCATCTTCCGCTGACGACGGATTTTCTAATGCCGACGCAGATCATGCTGTGTCTCGCGGTGGTGGGACTTCGAAGCATCTTCTCGCTGCCCGCTTCACTGAAGTCAAACTGGGTGCTGCGGGTGACGCAGTTAGACCCGCCGGAGCAATACATTGCGGCGACGCGGAGAGCGCTTGTGGTGCTGGCGGCCGTTCCGATTTGGGTGGTGGTGGCGGGACTGTCGCTCTTCTACCGGCCGTTATGGCAGGACGCAGGACATTTGCTGGTGCTGGCGCTGGTAGCTTCGATTTTGGTGGACTTGTCCCTGCTGAAGGTGTCGAAGGTTCCGTTTGCATGTTCGTATCTGCCGGGGAAATCGAATATCCAATACATATTTTGGGCGTTTGTTGTGATCTATGTGCCCATCGCCATGGAGTTCTCGAATTATGAGCAGCACGCGCTCGAGCATCGCGGATCGTTTGCGGTAATGATTGCGGCGCTGACCGTGGCGGCCGCGGGGCTGTGGGCGTTCAACCGATGGGAGGCGCGATCGGCGGTGCTGTATTTCGAGGAGACGCCGCCGGAGACGATCATGACGCTGGGGTTGAGCGGGATGATCTTGCCACCACGGAGCGGCGACTCAACTGCGGGGTGAGGGCACCTCGCTGGGCCCTTTTCAGGCGGCCGGAGCGGCACAGCGGGCTGATATAGTTCCCCTACAGCAGTCTGAGATTTCGTGAGGGCCGCCGAACCATGGAAGTTCTGGTAGAGCTGGAAAATGTCTCGAAGGCGTACGAGCAGAAGTCGGCCGTAAAGAGCCTGTCGCTGAAGATTGAGGCGGGCAGCATGTTTGGGCTCCTGGGGCCGAACGGCGCAGGCAAGACCTCGACGATTCGAATGATTGTAGGCATCACGCTTCCGGATTCGGGCAAGGTGACGCTATTCAACAAGCCGTGGGCCAACGCGTCGCTGCAGCGGGTCGGGTATTTGCCGGAAGAGCGCGGCCTTTACAAGAAGATGAAGATCATCGACCAGCTGGTGTTTCTGGGTGAGTTGCACGGGCTGGGGGCGGCCGAAGCGGCGCGGCGGTCGCGGGCGTGGGCGGAGCGGATGCAGATTGCGGACTCCATCGATAAGCGGACGGAAGAGCTGTCGAAAGGGATGCAGCAAAAGATCCAGTTCATCGCGACGCTGCTGCACGATCCGGAGCTGATTATTATGGACGAGCCGTTCTCCGGACTCGATCCGGTGAATACGCTGCTGCTGCAGGACACTTTGCTGGAACTGAAGAAACAAGGAAACGCGATTTTGTTTTCGACGCACCGGATGGATCAGGTAGAGAAGCTGTGCGATTCGATTTGCCTGATTAATCGCGGCGAAGCGGTGCTGGCGGGCGGGATGCGCGAGGTGAAATTGCGATACGAGCGCAATCGTGTGATTGTGCAGTACGAAGGGTCGGATGGATTTTTGCAGCATCCGGCGATTGCGGAAGTCAAGAGCTACCAGGGGCATGCCGAGATCCGCCTGAAACCGCATGCGGATGCGCAGGATCTGCTGCGGACCGCCGCGGCGACCACAACGATTACGAAGTTCGAGCTGGTGGAACCGTCGCTCGAGGAGATTTTCATCGAGACGGTGGGAGGAAAAACCGATGCTTAGGAACACGCTGCTGATTGCGAAACGCGAATATCTGGAGCGGGTGCGGAGCAAGGTTTTTCGCGTCACGACGGTGCTGGTGCCGATAGGAATGGCCGGCGTGGCGATGTTGGGAGGCATGGGCGGCAAGAAGATGGAAGAGGGTGTCCAGAACCTGGCGGTCGTTTCAAACAATGCAGTATTGGCGCAGCAGGTGAAGGCGGCGCTGGGTAATGCGGAGCATGCGCCGAAGTCGATTGAAGTGGTGACGCAGCCCACGGATGCCGATTACGCGCAGCTGAACCAGCGAGTGACGGATCACGACATTGGCGGCTATCTGAAGATCGACGATGAGCCAGGGCAGACGACGCCGGTGGCGACGTGGGTATCAGGAAGCTCAACGGATTTTATTGGGAAGTCGCAGATGGAATCGGCGGTGACCGATGGGCTGGTACGGGAACAGTTGCTGCAACGCGGCATGTCCGATGCTCAGGTGAAGACGCTGATGAAGGACGTGAAGCTGAAGACCCAGCAGGTGAAGAACGGGAAAGCGGTAACTTCTGACACGGAGCGCAGCTTTGCCGGCGCGTATGCGCTGATCCTGATTTTGTATGGCGCGGTGCTGATTTACGGCATCAATATTGCGCGCTCGGTGGTGGAGGAAAAGACGTCGCGAGTGTTCGAGGTGCTGCTTTCGACGGCCTCTTCTGACGATTTGATGTTGGGCAAGCTGCTGGGCGTGGGCGCCACGGGGCTGACGCAGATGGGGATCTGGGCCGCGCTGATGGCGGGCTACGCGGGATCGGCGCTGGCAGCGACACAGGGGATTCATGGGATGAATTCACTGGGGATCACGAAGATAGAACTGGCGTTCTTTGCCATCTTCTTCCTGGGCGGATTCTTTCTGTACAGCGCGATGGCCGCCGCGCTGGGATCGAGCGTGAGCGGAGAGCAAGAGGTACAGCAGTTCAGCTTCATCCTGATTTCGCCGCTGGTGGTGAGCGTGGTGATGATGATGTACGTGATGCAGAATCCGTCATCGCCAACGTCGGTGATTCTGTCGCTGATACCGCCGTTTACGCCCATCATTATGTATATGCGGATCTGCGCGCAGACACCGCCCGCGTGGCAACTGGCTCTGAGCGTGGTGTTGCTGGTGGGTTCGGTGCTGGCAATGGTGTGGCTTGCGGCACGGATTTACCGAGTGGGCGTGCTGATGTACGGGAAGCGCGCGACACTGCCGGAAATGATTCGCTGGCTGCGGTACAGCTAGGGGACTTGGCCAGGTTAGTTTTATTCGCCGCTGACGCGCCGTTTGGGGGCGTCGACGAGGCGGTGGCGCGTGGACGCGGACTCGTTGTAATGATGGCGCGGGGTCTCCGCGCTTTCCGTTGAGATGCCCTCTGCATCCGAGCCGCCATCGTCGGAGTCGGGCTTGCGCTCTACCATGCGCGGGCGCAAATTCGTCGGCAGGAAGATGCTGAAGACGGTTCCGTGGCGCACTGCGTCAACGGAGGAACGAAGCTGAATTTCTCCGCCATAGCGCTGGATGATGGAGCGCGTGACCCAGAGTCCGAGGCCGGTGCCCCGCTGACCCTTGGTGGTGAAGAAGGCTTCGCCAAGGCGGCGTTGGACGGCGGGCTCGACGCCGCTGCCGTTGTCGCCGACGGAAATGCGGACGCCGCGGACGCCGGGATCGGACCAGCTGCCGGTGCAGCGCAGGCGGATGCGCAGTCGGCCACGCATCGACGAGGCCTCAACAGCGTTGGTGATGAGGTTGGAGAGCACCTGTCGCATTTCGCCGGGAAAGACAAGTATCTCTTCGCGGCAATCGTACTGACGCTCCACACGGATATTTTTCTCCGCGATGCGACGGCTGTAGAGGGAGAGCACTTCCTCCATGAGGTCGTCGATGTGCGTGCGAACCGGGGTGGTGGTTTCGCGGGAGAAATTAAGGGTCTGGCGGCTGATTTGGCCGACGCGCTCGAGCTCGCGCTGGGCGAGAGTGAGATAGTTTTTGGCGGCCTGGGCCAAGTCTTTTTCTTCGCCGAGGAGGTAGAGAAGGTTGGTCACGGCCTCGAGAGGATTGTTGATCTCGTGCGCGATGGAGGCGGCGAGACGGCCGACGGTAATAAGCTTTTGATTTTCGCGCAGCATGCCGGCGGCGCGGTCGAGCTCAATCTGGGTGCGGGCCTGGGCAGCGGACGATTCGCGAACCTTGAGAGCGCGGGCGAGGACTGAGGGCAGACGGTCCAGATCCGTCGCGGCCAGATATTCGGTGGCGCCATCGCGGAGGGTGCGCAGAGATTCGGCCTCAGAAGCGCGGCTGCCGACCAGGATGACGGGGATGGCGGGTTGGGCGTGGCGGGCGCGTTCCAGGACTTCGCGTGAATCGACATCGGGGAGTGATTCGAGATCGGCGACGATGAGCGCGGTTGAGCCGCGGCGGAGTTCCTCAAGGAACTCGCGGCGATTGTCAACGAAATGGATGGAGAGCATCAGGCCGGCGTTGCGAGCCGCATCGCGCACCTGTTGGTGCGAGAGAGCGGCGCAACGCAGCATCAGCACTCCGGGAATAGATTCCCCGCTCATGTGCGCAACCCCTGTTTCAGACTGAAGCGCGTGTGGCTTCAGCCGTTGTTCCGTGTTCGCAACGGGAAGCAGAAGCGCTTCCAGCGACGACATGCACGCCTCCTGAGGCTTGCTTGCGAATTCGGTCACACAACAAAGGCCCTGGCAGGAAAAAGTTCGGTAAGCGTGCGTAGCCCTTGTTCGGGCTTTCTTACTATTGACTTCGATGTAACGGCTTTCCGGGGTGTTGCTTACTGCATCGAAACGCCAGATTGCGCCGAATCCGCCAAAATGAGAATTTGCGTGTGAATTTGGTCCCCATCGTGCGTGCGCCTGGCAGGTATGCAGGCGGTTGCTGATTATTTGGCATCCATAAACGGGTATCCTGATCTAACTAGAAGAATCTCGATGGATTTGGGGACGATGAAGAAGGCATTTCTGGCTCTGGGAGCGCTGGCAGCGGGCGCCGCGGCAATGGCGCAGAGCAATCCGGCTAATTCGGCGGTCAACCCGTATACGGGCAGCGTGCAGGCGGTGGCGTTCACTGCTGACGTGCGGCAGCTGTCACTCGACGATGCAATCAAGCTGGGGATCCAAAACAACCTGGCTTTGACACTGGCGCGGGAGCAGCAGAGGACCGCCGCGGCCCAAAAGCTGGAGCTGGCGAATGTGCTGCTGCCGAACCTGTCGATGCATGGGGAAACGGGTGTGCACGAGTACGACCTCGAGGCTCTGGGGTTTCATCCCTCGATCGTTGGGGAATTTGCCGGGCATCTGCCGCCAGGGACAAATTTGTCGTCGATCGAGCTGATTACGAGAGTCGACACGACGATTGGGCAGGTGAATTTTTCGCAGGCGCTGTTCAACTGGGCCGGGTACGACGTGTGGCGCGCGGCGCAGTCGGCGGAGAAGGCGTCGTATTACAACGCGCAATCTTCGCGGGGGCTGGTCGTGCTGGACGTGGGCGACTCGTACCTGCAGGCGCTCGCCGCTAAGGCGCAGGCCGACTACGCGCGGGCACTCCTGAAAACGGATCAAACGTTGTTGGACCAGGCGCACGAAGAGCATCTCGCGGGCACGGCGGCGAATTTGGACGAACTGCGGGCGCGCGTGCAGTACCAAAGCCAGGCGCAGACGGTGATTGCGGCGGATGACAACTTTGAGAAGGCGAAGATTGCGCTGAACCGGGCAATTGGACTGGCTCCGGAGCAGGCGATTGCGCTGACAGATTCGTCGCCCTATGCGGAACTGGGACCGATGAACCTGGAGGCGGCGCGTACCGAGGCGTATGGGAGCCGGCAGGATTTCCAAATGATGAAGCAGGAGCTGCGCGTAGCGGAGCTGGAGCGGCACGCGACGACGCATCAACGCTTCCCTACCCTGACGTTTGACGGCAACTGGGGTGTGACCGGAATTTCCGGCGGCGTGTACCACGAAACTTTTGCGGCGGTGGGAACCCTGAGCGTGCCGGTGTTTGAGGAAGCGAAGTTTCGGGGCGACAACGATGTGGCTCAGGCGCAGCTGGAGGATATTCGCGCGCGGATGCAGGACCTCACCGTGAAGATCGATCAGCAGCTGCGGGATAGCTTTCTGGATCTGGAAACCGCCGAGGAAACGGTGAAAGTGGCGAAGAGCAATGTGGACCTGGCGACGACGGCGCTGGACGAGACGCAGCAGCGGTTCAACGCGGGCGTGACCGACAATTTGCCGGTGGCGGAAGCGCAGTCGACGCTGGCCCAGGCGCAGACCCAATATGTGAGCAGCGTCCTGGATCTGAACCAGGCGCGGCTGGGGCTGGCGCGGAACCTGGGCATTGTGGATACGCAGTACCAGATGTATCTGCAGGGTGGGAGGCCGCCGGAAGTGAAGTCGGACAAGGCTGCGGGGATGCCGAAGTAACAGCAGCGGGCAGCAGTCAGCGTCCAAAGTACGGGGCGTCAGCGTTAGCGCGGTTCCGATTCAAACTCAAAGGTCAGTTCGCGGTCGAGGCCTGCCAGGTCATTCTGAACTTGACGTGCGCGAGCCAGGGCTGCCTGGACGTTGGGCAGAATATTTTCCGGGCGAACGTGATCAGAAAAATCTGACTGCGCAATGAGCTGTGCAGGCTGATGGCGCGCGCCGCAGAGCAGCAGCGACTTCCCTGCCTGGTGAAGACGGTCGGCAAATTGCTCGATGGCGTGAATGCCGGTTGCATCGAGCGCCGTCATATTGCGGAGACGCAGAATGACTACATCCTCAAACCGATCAAGGTCGCTGGTCGCATCGTCGAGTTTGTCGGTGGTTCCGAAGAGAAACGGGCCGTGGATGCGGAGGATGGTGACGTCCGCGGGAATTTCTTTGTCCTGGAGGGTGTGGGCGCGGCCGGCCTGGAGGTATTCGTTGGTGACCCGGGCGACCGTGGTGGTTTCTGCTACGCGGCGGATGTAGAGCAGCGCAGCGAGGCCCATGCCGACGCTGACTGCGACGGTGAGATCCGCAAAAACGGTGAGGGCGAAGGTGGTCAGCCAGACAGCGATGTCGGCTTTGGACAGATGCAGGATGGAGCCGATGTCGCGCCATTCGCCCATGTTGTACGCGACAACGCAAAGGACAGCGGCGAGCGTGGCAAGGGGAATGAAGCGGGCTAACGGAGCAGCTACAAGCAGGATGGCGAGCAGGGTGAAAGCATGGACCATGCCGGCGACCGGAGTTTTTGCTCCGGAACGTATGTTGGTGGCGGTGCGAGCGATGGCGCCGGTGGCAGGAATGCCTCCAAAGAGGGGCGAGACGATGTTAGCGATGCCCTGGGCGGTGAGCTCGACGTTGGAGTTGTGATGATCGCCGCTCATGCCGTCGGCCACCACGGCGGAGAGCAGACTCTCAACGGCAGCGAGCATAGCAACGGTGAAAGCGGACGGCAGGAGCGGCAGGATATGGACGCCGTGAAAGTTGGGCAGGACGAAATGGGGGAATCCCTGAGGAATGCCGCCGAAGCGGGAGCCAATGGTTTCGACGGGAATATGAAAGAGGGCTACAGCGACGGTGGTGGCAAAAAGCGCGATGATTGAGCCGGGTATACGGGGAGTAATTTTGGGCCAAAGCACAATGATGGCCAGGGAAACGGCGGCCGTGGCGAGAGCGGGCCAGTGGATGGTGGCCGCGTGGCGCAACAACATCTCCATGCGCTCGAAGAATTCGGAGGGAACGAGCGGAGTACGGAGGCCGAAGAAATCTTTGATTTGCGTGGAGGCGATGAGCAGAGCAATGCCATTGGTGAAGCCGATCGTGACGGGGCGCGGGATGTATTTGACTGCAGAGCCGAGGCCGGTGAGGCCCATAACGACGAGCATGAGCCCGGCCATGATGCCGACCAGCGCGAGGCCTCCGAGCCCGAATTTGACGACGATGCCGGCAACGATGACGACGAAGGCGCCGGTGGGTCCTCCGATTTGCGTGCGCGAGCCGCCGAGGGCGGAGATGAGGAATCCGGCAACAACAGCGGTGTAGATGCCAGCCTGAGGAGGAACCCCGGAAGCGATGGCAAAAGCCATGGCCAGGGGCAGCGCGACCAGTCCAACGGTGATTCCGGCGACGAGGTCGTGGGAAAACGCGCGGAATGTGTAGCCCTCGAGGCACTCGGTGGAGCGCGGCAGCCAGGGGCGGATCGCGCTCATCGGGCGGTCTCGGCGGGGCTCTCCATGGCATCGAGCATGCCGAGAGCCTCTTTCAGATGCGTTTGGAAGTAGGTGCGCATCAGGGCGAGGACCTGGAGAATGATGGGATCGCGAACCGTGTAGAAGACCTGGTTGCCCGCCTTGCGGTTGACGACGATCTGTTTGGCGCGCAGGACGGCAAGATGCTGAGAGACGTTGGCCTGCTCCATGCCGAGCTTTTCGATGAGGGCGCCGGCGGAGAGCTCGCCCTGGCTGAGGTATTCAAGAATCGCGATGCGGGTCGGGTGGGCCAAAGCCTGGAAGATGTCGGCTTTGAACTGGCGCAGGGAATCGGGCATAACAGTATATTACTATATTCGCATATTAATAGATGCGGCAAACTGAGACCTGGGGGGCTGCGAGTGCGAAGAAAGGCTCGGCCGAGGCCCGTGAGACCGGGGTCAGGGCTCTTCAGAGAGCAGGGTGGCGAGGGTTTTGGGGTGTTTCTGCCCGCGTTTGGCCTCGCGGGAGGTATTGGGGAGGACGCGCTCGGGTTTGGGCTGGCCCACACGCGTGCGAGCGTTGGCCTTGACGGCCTTTACCGTGGAGAAAGTCTTCTTTTTGGCGCGCTTTTTGGCCATGGTGCGGTGCCCTTCCCGGGGGCTCGATGTTCATCAAAGTAGCATCTCTGCCCCTGGTCGTTGTGAAATACTTGGTGCTGGAGTTTCAGGCCCATGGAAGAGCGCGAATTTTTCGACGAAAAATCGGAAACACGGACTCATAGTTTGTCGTGCCCGCATTGCGGTCAATCGGGTGAGTATCAGGTGCGCTGGCTGGTGCGCCGGCGGAAAGCCGCGGTGCCAAGGAATGCGGACGAGCGGGACCGCGCGCGATTTGCGAAGGCGCAGTCGTATATGGTGCGGCAGGACGATTTGGTGGCCTGCACGAATATCCGGTGCCGGAAGCGGTTCGAAGTAACGAGCCTGCAGTCGGTGGCGTTTTTGCAGTCGGCGTAAGGGCAGCTAAGAAGCGGCCAGGTATGGGCCGGTCAGCGGTGAAGCGGCCAGCGGTGAGGCCTCCGACCACCGCAGAGGGCTTATGAGTCACGAAGGGATTCGTCTGATTGACGCGGAAGAGGCGCGGCGGGAGCCTGCGCCGGAGTTGCCGCGCGACATGGTGACGCCAGCGAAGGTGCGCGTCCAGCAAACCACCGGACAGGGCCTGGAAATCGACTGGAAAGATGGGCACGCGAGCCACTGGAACTTTGCGTGGCTGCGGCTGGCTTGTCCCTGCGCGACCTGCCATGAGGAGCGCGATGCGGATGGGCGTGAGCCCGGGGTAGCGAAGGGGAAGCCGGCAGGATTGCTGCCGATGTATCAGGCTCCGGCGCGGCCAGAATCTGCCAGCCCGGTGGGCAACTACGCGATCAGCTTTAAGTGGAACGATGGGCACGCCAGCGGAATCTATTCCTGGGATTATCTGCGGCGGCATTGCCAGTGCGCGGACTGTCGCGCTGCAAGCAAAACCTAATTCACCGAGCTGCCCGGCGGCGGCGTTATTTCCAGGTGCTCAAGCTTGCGGAGCGAATCCTGCAGACGCTGCCTGGCTTCGACGATCCACGCCAACTCTTTGGTCACTTCCTGCTGGACCAGAGGATCTTCGCGGAGCGGCTCGAGTTGATCGCGCCAGTCGGACCCTAATTTGCGCTCAGCTAGCTCCTGCAGAAGGATGATTTCGCGCGTAACCGTCTCCAGCGTCTCAAGGACGCGGAGGAGATTGCGCATGTATTCTTCTTCGACGATCACGATGCCCTGCCTGGGTTGGAAATAACGATAGACGATCTGATGCGTCAGATGGGTGGGGCCGCTTCCTTTTTGGGGCGCGCGTCCAGGGCCGTCGAGACCTTTGCGTAGAACACGACCAGGTCTTCGGTGGGGCCAAGGCTAAGGCGGCGAACGATTTTCAGGAGCGGATAGACTTGCGAGCCGCCGATGTCGAGTGCGGGCATGGCCACGTCAGGGCTGGGATTGTTACGTCCAGAGTTTTGCTGGCTGGGGTAGACAGCCATGATCCATTCGGCGGGATAACGATGGCGGAAAACTTCGCCGAAGTAAGCGCCCCAAAGGCGGGTTGCGTCTTCGATGCTGTCGTCGGGAATGGGGCTGCGGGCAGCAAGGATGGTTTCGAGGCTCGGGATGGATTCGGGCGAGTAGTCAAGAACCATGCCGTGGTCGTTGGAAGCGATTTGCACGGCGGCTTCAGCGTGGGCACGCATCATGGCTTCGAGGGAGTCAAAGTCGGCGCCGGAGAGATGGATGGGATTGGGCACGCTTTTCAGAGTACAGCAGGTACGGGCTGGGCCGGCCGGCGGCGGGTCGGGGACAGGATGCGCTCCGGCCATGTATCTTTAAAGTTTGCCGGGAAATTCTGCGGGCAGCATGCAGGCAGGGCCTTTTGTGCCGTTGGAGGATTCGTCTGTTGAAGGGTAAGGGTCGTTATTGGCTGGGAGTGGCGGCGGTAGCCGCTGTGATGAGCATGGGCGCGTGGGCACAGGATCAGGGAATCACGCCCAATCCGCAACTGCCTCCGTCGGCACCGCTGGCGGATGTTCGCTACGACTACCACTGGGAATTGTACGGGGGCCCAGCGTATTCGCACTTTGACGCGGGTCCGAGTGTTCTGCAGGGCGCAAACCTGGGCGGGTTTGACGCGCGCGCGGTGCGGGAACTGAACACACGCTGGGGCGTGGGAGTGAACGTCCGCGGCTATTTCGGCACCAGCGGCGTGGCCTGCTGCAACACTCAGAACATTAAAGGTCCGTTTGTGAGCCAGTACATGTTCCTGGCCGGACCGGAATACCGAGTATTGCGCAACGAACACGCTGCGATGATGCTGCACGCGTTTGTTGGCGGCGCCTATGGCGACTTCCAGCACGCATTGGGCGGAGTGCCTCCGCAGGAAGTCGGCTTCTTCGCCAATCAGATGACGGTTGCCGCGGCACTGGGGGGATCGATTGATTTGAACCGATCGGCGCGGTGGGTGTTCCGAATTGCGCCGGACGCGAACCTAACCGATTACGGCGGCAATGGGCTGGTGCAGCAGTTTGCGATCTCGGTGGGCGTGGTCTACCGTGCCGGGCACCGGTTTAAAACGAAATAGAGTGTAGGGGATAGGGTGTAGCGCGGGGAGGAGCTGATGCTCCTCCCCGCGTTGTTTTGGGCGACGCGAATTAACCGCGATCCAGGCACGCCATGCCGGCGAGGGAAGATTCACGGGCTGGCGGCGGTGGCGTTGAGAACCGGATGGTCAAGGCCACGCAGTTGTGGGTTCTGGCTTCCGTTCATATCGAAGACGACGATGTCGTTCTGCCCGGCGTGCAGCCACGGCGCAGGCAGATAAAGAGTTTGCTGTGGGCCGATGTTCCAGGCGCGCCCGAGCGGGTGGCCGTTGATCCAGACTTCGCCTTTGCTGATGGCGCTGGTGTCGAGGAAGGTGTCGGCAGGTTTGTCGGTGGTGAAAGTCCCGCTATAGAAACAGGGTCCGGAGCACGGTTTGGCGGAGTAACTGAGCTGAGCGGGCGTGAGCATGGGCAGCGAATAGTTCTGCCAGCCGGTGAGGGGATGGCCGGCGAGCAGGACGCCGTTGAGCAGGCCCACGCGTTCGCCGGGAAGCGCGGGTCCGAAATTTACACGGCCGGTGTTTTCGAGCAGGATGTCGAGGCGCACGTGCGCCGTATCGATGTGCACGGGAAGCACGGTTTGGTTGAGGCGGCGATCGATGGTGCCCACGAGCTTTCCATCGACGAAGACCTGCGCGTAGTCGTGGATCGCGCCGATGGCGAGGTCGCCGGTGACGGGGCCGTCGACCGTGGTGCGGTAGAGCACGTAACCGTAGGCCTTGTCGAGATGCTCCATCGTCAGCGGCTGATCGGACGGCACGGGCGTGGGCAGGTTATCCCACAGCGACGCGGCGCGATCGGGCGTGAAGGGCGCGATCGTGCTGATGGCGGGCGGTATGGGGACCGGCGGCGGCGTGACGCCGGTGGCCCGGGCGATGATGTCGCGGAAGAGGAAATATTTGGGCGTGGGGTGGCCGCTCTCGTCGAGCGCAGAGTCGTAGTCGTAGCTTGTGACGTCGGGCTGATAGTCTTTGCCGCTGGAGTTGGCGCCGTTCATCCATCCGAAGCTGGTCCCGCCGTGAAACATATAAATGCTGATGGAGTAGCCCTGGCTCAGGATCCATTCGAGGTCGGCAGCCTGTTTTTGCGGGTTGGTGGTGGCGTGGCGGCCACCCCAGTGATCGAACCAGCCGTCCCAATATTCGCCGCACATAAAGGGGCCATCGGGGCGGAGTTTTTTGAGGGTCGCGAAGGAGGCTTGCGCTTCACCGGGACCAAAGTTGGCGACTGCGGGCAGATCGGGTAAGCTGCCGCGTGGGATTTCGTCTGCGCCGTCGGCGGTGTAGAGCTGCGCTTTGGTGAATCCCGCGTCGACCAGGATGTTGCGAATGTCCTGCATGTACTCGTGGTCGTCGCCGTAGCTGCCGTATTCGTTTTCGACCTGCACGGCGATAATGGGACCGCCGCTGCCGATCTGGAGCGGGGCGACTTCGTGGCCGAGACGCAGCAACCAAGTGCGCGCGGCAGTGAGAAACTTCGGATCGCGGGAGCGAACGACGAGGCTGGGGTCTTTCAGCAGCCACGCGGGAAAGCCGCCGAATTCCCATTCGGCGCAGGAGTAAGGACCGGGACGAAGAATGACGTAGAGGCCTTCCTGCTGAGCTTCGCGGACGAATTCCGCGACGTCGAGGTTGCCCGTGAAGTCGAAGACGCCGGGGCGAGGCTCGTGGGCGTTCCAGAAGACGTAGGTGGTAACAGTGTTGAGGCCCATGGCTTTCGCCATGCGCAGGCGGTCGCGCCAGTATTCGCGGGGAATGCGCGCGTAGTGCATTTCGCCTGAGATGATGCGGAACGGCTTGCCGTTGAGGAGGAACTGGCCGTCGGCTACGCGGAAAGACGCTGGCGGGGAGGAAGCCGCTTGCTGCGCGGCAAACGCAGACACTGCAAATGCGGCGAGAGCCGTTGCGATACTGAGGACGAAAGAGGATTTGAAATTCATGAGACTGACCTGGATTTCATCAACGGGGGCGAGCTGTTCGCTGCCCGGCTATGGATTATATTTCGCGAGCCAGTCCGAGATTTCCTGCATGACGTTGAGGCGCTGCTCCCACAAATTGGGAAAATGCGGCGAACCCGGATAGGTGACCATGCGGACAGTCCTTCCGCGAGCGGCGAGGATCTGGAAATATTCGGTGCCCTGGAAGGTGGGGACGCGGTGATCGGCTTCGCCGTGGAGGATGAGCAGCGGCGTGGTGACGTTGTTGGCAAACGCAACGGCGGAGAATTTGCGGAAGGCTTCGGGGTCTTCGTCGGTCCAGCGCGCGTCGTAGTCAGTTTGCTGAATGTCGCTGGTCCACAGGAATGGCGACCAGTCGGTAATTCCCGCGCCTTCGATAGCGGCCTTGTAGCGATTGGTTTGGGTCACGGTCCACGAGGTCATAAAGCCGCCGGCGCTCCAGCCGAAGATGGCGAGTTTGTTGGGATCGGCCCATCCCTGAGCAATCGCGTAGTCGGTGGCGCTGTCGACATCGTGGTAAGCGCGATCTCCGAAGTGTTGATAGATGGCGGCGAGGAAGTCTGCGCCGTAGCCAGTCGAACCGCGGTATTCAGGCTGGAGAACGATGTAGCCGAGTCCGGCGATGGTGCGCGAGAACGGATCCAGCGAGTACTCGTCGTTAGCTTCAGGGCCGCCGTGTGGCAGGACAAGGAATTTGTATTTCTGGCCTTCGACGTAGCCCGCGGGGAAGGTTGCGATGCCTTCGAGGGCGATGCCCTCTTTGCTCTTCCAGTGAACGTCGCGCACGGGGCCAAGGTCGACATTGGCGAGTTGCGCGTCACCCTCCGTAGTGATTTTGCGAAGGGCCTGGCCGTCAGGCACCGCGACGTTGACGGAGTGACTGGGATCGCCAACGTTGAGGGCAATTTGCGTGCTGGTGTCCGCGTAGGGGCTGCCGATGGGAACGCCGGAGACAACGCCATCCGGCCATTGATACGTGGGCTTGAGGGCGCCGTCGTGGAAGGTGTCGACTTCGGTGCGGACGCCATGATCGACGAGCGCCCAGGTGTTGCCGCGGAGGTCGCTGCTGATGTCCAGCACGGTTCCATCGATGTTGGGAGTGGTGTCGGTTGCGTCGCCGCCGCTTGCCGAGACGGTATAGACGTGCTCAGGGGTGAGGACGTCGGATTTCGTCGAGAGGAAGGCGATTTTCTGTCCGCCGTCGACCCAGGCGATGCCGGAGACGGAATTGGCAAACGTGATGACGTGCTTCGCGGCGGAGGCCGAGCAGAGATCGATGTCGGTGGAGACATTGTGGTGTCCGATGCGGGGCAGATCGGAAAGAGCGGCGATGGACTGGCCGTCGGCGCCCCATGCCAGCGCACCGGCTCCGCCGCCGGTGACGCTGGCGGAAACGTATTTGAGATTGGAGCACCACCAGGCGCCCCCTGTGCCGTCGGATTTCACCACGTAGATGCTGGACTGGTCGGGCTCCTGGACGTGGCGGACGTCGTCGAGGGGATCAGGCAGGCGCGGATCAGCGACGATGGCGTATGCGGTTCCGTCGGGATTGGGTAGCGCGGAGTCGATACCCCGGGGCAGGAGCACAACGGTGGTGGGCACTGGCGCGGCCTTGCCGTCGGCAATCGGAAAGATAGCGAACTGCGAAAGGTGATTTACGTCCCATGCGCCGTAGAGGCCGTGGCCATCGCGCGTGAAGCCCATGGGATTAAAGCCTTCAGGCAGATCGAGTTTGCTGACGTGGCTGCCGTCGGGCCGGATCGTCCACCATTCACGGTGGGTGGGTCCGTGCTCGCCGCCGAAAGTGACGACGTAGAGAATGCTGCCATCAGGCGAGACGGCGGCCGCTCCTGCGCTGCGCAGGCTGGCCCAGTCTTTCGCGGTGAAGGGATGCCTGGCTGAAGTCGTGGTTTGCGCGGCGGCCACGCTGAGAGCGGCAGCCAGAGCTGCGGAGAGAATCCAGTTGCATCGCATACGTTACTCGCTTTCGATCCGCTAAAAGGCGCGGAGAATACCGTCGACGAAGCCCAAAATGGGGGTGACAAAAAATCCAATCACTCGATAACCGACGAAGAGAACGAGCAGGAGTCCAACGAGGCCGAGAGAATCGTAAACACGAAGCGCGTTGTAGGGCAGCATGTGGCGGACGACGTGGGAGCCGTCGAGCGGCGGCAGCGGAATAAGGTTGAAGACGAACAGGACGATGTTGAGCACGACGGCCATGTGCAGCAGCAATCCGAGGGGAAGAATGACGCTGCTGGACGCGATGAGGGCGGGATCGAGGCCTGCGCCACCCACCAACTGATGCACGACGATCGCGCCTTCCTGGCTGGTATGGGAGAGGATGAGCAGAGCGAAGGTGGCGGCGATGGCCGTGAGAATATTGCTGACCGGGCCGGCGACGGTGGTGAGGATGTCGTCGCGGGTGATGTTTTTGAAGTTGCTCGGAGTCACGGGCGTGGGCTTGGCCCATCCGATGAGGAGGCCGTAGCCGGGCATGAAGAGCATGAACAACGGAATGATGACAGTGCCGATAAGATCGATGTGCTTTATGGGGTTGAGGGTGACACGGCCAAGCATGCGCGCGGTGGGGTCGCCAAGGCGGTTGGCTGTCCACGCATGCGCGGCCTCGTGCACGCTGAGCGAGAAAAGGAGGACGACAAATTCGAAGATGGCTTGAACGAAGTGAAATGAATCCATCGGGACGTTTCGATGGTAACAGCCCCGCCCTGGAGCGTGTCCCCGCTATGCGTCTCTGCTAGTCGTTGGGCGGAAGCTCGGCACAGGGGCCGGTGCTGACGGGCTCCGACTCCTTCTCTTGCTGGTCGTCCCTCAGGCGTGTGGCTTGCTGTTTGGCCTTGATTTTGCGGGCCGGGATGCCTCCGACAATGGCGTTCGGCTCAACGTCGTGCGTAGCCACGGCGTGAGCCCCGAGGATGGCATCCTTGCCGACCGTGACGCCGGGCATGACTAGCGAGCCGTAGGTGACGCGCGCGTTGGGACCGACTTCGGTGCGGCGGTGCTCGATGATGCAGGCTTCTACCGGATCGTGAGCGTGGGAGAAGACGGAGGCGTGCTCGGAGATGGAGGTGCCCTTGCGGATGATGAGTTCGCCGCGGTCGTCGAGCAAAACGTGGTTGTGAATGATGACGTCGTCTTCGAGGGTGAGGTTGTAGCCGAAGGTGAACTCGACGCCATGGTAGATCTTTACGTTTTTGCCGATGCTTTTGAAGATGTGTCTGCCGAGCATGGCGCGGAGACGGAAGCCGAGCCAGTGGTTGAGGGCGACAGGGGAGCGATCAAACATGCGCCAGAACCAAACCAGCGGCTTGATGAGCGCATAGCGCTCAGGGTCGATGTCGCCGTAGTACTCCGGCTCGAGGGTGACGTTGGCGGGGTCCAGCGAGAGCTGGAGAACGTTGAAGGGCAGCTCGGTGGTAAGGGTGAAATTGAGGCGTCCCCCGTGGGGACGGCCGAGCATGAGCTGGTGGAGATTGTCGCGGACAATCTCGTTGCGGAGAGTGATGTTTTCGTGGCGGGCGAACTCGTCGTCGAGGGAGTCGATCCAGCGGGTGAAGACTTCTTTGGCTTCGCGGGTGGGCTCAATCTCACGGTACTGATAGCGCGGCATAACTCATAGATTATCGTTTGGGCGGCTGGGATGCAGGGGGATACCCAATGTGGTTATTGCGGGAGGCCCCAAAAACGGGTTAGGCTTTCTGCGATAAGCAGTTCGCTGAAAGGAAGATGAGACTGCATGAGCGAGACACCCGAAGCACAGGAACCGAGGAGTTATTCAGGTTTATTGATTGGATTGCTGGGCGTGGCCGTGGTTTGCGCGCTCGCGGGGCTGATCTGGAGCTATTCGCTGGCCGGACGGCTGACCAATGCGGAAACGCAGGTAGCCACGGCACAACAGCAGAACGCGAAACTGGCAAGAGCGCTGGATGAAACCAATGCGCAGCTGCGGGTGACCTCGGAAACCCTGGGGCACTCGCTGGGATTGACGCAGAAGCAGCTGGAAGATCGGGCCGCGGATTTACTGCGGCGGCAGCAAGCCGACTCCAAACGGCTGGAGGGCGAACAGCAGGCGGCGCAGAAGCAGCTCAGTTCGGTTTCGTCGGACGTAAGCGGCGTGAAGACAGACGTGGGCGGGGTGAAGACGGACCTGACAGCCACCAAGACGGAACTGCAGAACGCTGAGGCTGCGATGCAGTCCATGAAGGGCGACTTGGGATTGCAGAGCGGGCTGATTGCAACGAACGGGAAAGAACTTGAAATCCTGAAGCACATGGGCGACCGGAACATCTACCAGTTCACGCTGAATAAGGGCAGGAAGCAGGCGGTGGCGACGGTGGCGCTGGAGCTGAAGAAATCCGACGAGAGGCACAGCAAGTTCACTCTGGTGGTGTACTCCGACGATAAGGAAGTGCAGAAAAAGGACCGCAATCTCGACGAGCCGATCCAGTTCTACACGGGGAAAGACCACCTGCTGTATGAACTGGTGGTGAACAACGTGGCGAAGAACCAGGTGACGGGCTATATTGCGACGCCGAAGAATGCGCCGGTTCCGGTGACGCCTTCGGGCAATTAGGCACGGCAGGGTTCGCAGGTTTGTCCGGAACACTGTGTCTACAATCGGAAGCGTGACTCCACGCTTCACATTTGGGCAGCGCGTTGCGCTGTGGATCGTGCCGCGTCTGACGGCCCTGGTGCTGGCGGCGATCGGCGTGACGCTGCGCTTCCGGGTGATCGCCGAAGAAGGAGCAGTGCCGGAGACTCCTCCGGCGAAGGGGATCTTCTGTTTCTGGCACCGGTGCACACTGGCGGCGGGGTGGTATTTTCGACCGTTTCGCTGCTCCATTTTGATTAGCCAGAGCTTTGACGGCGAGTTGATTGCGCGGGCGCTCGGATTGTTGGGGTACGGCAGCGTGCGCGGATCGAGTTCCCGGGGCGGCGCGGCCGGGCTGATGGCGCTGCGCGAGGTTCTGTCGCGGAACGAGCCGGTGGTGTTCACGGCGGACGGGCCGCGTGGGCCGATTTACCAGACAAAAATGGGGCCGGTGAAGCTCGCTGCGATGACGGGCGAACGCATCGGGAGTTTTTATTTGCTGCCCGAGCACGCGTGGGTGATGCGGTCGTGGGACCGTTTCATGATCCCAATACCGTTTTCGCGCGTGGTGGTGAGCTGGGCGCGCGCTGTGGATGCGCCGACTTCAGACGCCAACGCAGATGCGCTGGAGGCGAAGCGCGTGGAGCTGAATGATGCGATCGAACGCGCGCGGCTGGCGGCGGAAGCGCATGTAACCGCATGGCGCGGGAAGTAGGCGGAATGCACGTCTCGGATTTCGATTTTCACTTACCGGAAGAGCTGATTGCACAGGAACCGCCTGCGGAGCGGGCCGGGGCACGCATGCTGACGCTTGACCGCGCGACGGGCGCGCATGCGGACCGGCATTTTCGCGAACTGCCGGAGATACTGCGGGCGGGTGACTTGCTGGTGCTGAACGACAGCCGGGTGATTCCTGCGCGGCTGATTGCGCATCGCGCAGGATTGCACACGCAGGCGCAGCATGCGGCAACGGGACGCGTGCAGGTGCTGCTGGCGGAACAACTTTCAGAGTGGGAGTGGAAGGCGCTGGTGCGGCCGGGACGCAAAGTGTTAACCGGCGAGGCGCTGATTTTTGGGGACAACGAATTGCGGGCTGAAGTCGTGGCGCACGGGGAGTTTGGCGAACGGACGATTCGGTTTGCGCCGGTGGCGGATTTTTTCGGCACGGTGGAGCGCCTGGGGCACATGCCGCTACCGCCGTACATCCATCGCGAAGACCAGCCCGGCGACCGTGAGCGCTACCAGACGGTATATGCGCGAGAGCGCGGGAGCGTGGCCGCTCCGACGGCGGGACTGCATTTCACTCCGGAGATTCTGGCGAGGCTGCGCGCGCGCGGCGTGGAGATTGCCTATGTGACGCTGCACGTGGGGCTGGGAACATTCCAGCCGGTGCGCGTAGATCGCGTGGAGGACGTGCGGCTGCACCTGGAGCGATACATGATTTCTGCCGAGACGGCGGCCGCGCTGAATGCAGCCCGGCGCGAGGGACGCAGAATTGTGGCGGCGGGAACAACAACGGTGCGAACCCTGGAACACTGCGCGACTTTGGGCGCGGAGTTTGCGGCGCATTCCGGATCGACAAATATCTTCATCTCGCCGGGATTTGGATTTCGCGTAGTGGGCGCGCTGCTTACGAATTTCCATTTGCCGCAGTCGACGTTGCTGATGCTGGTGAGCGCGTTTGCCGGACGGGAGCAGGTGCTGGCTGCGTACGAGCATGCGGTCGCAGCGCAGTACCGTCTCTTCTCCTACGGGGATTGCATGTTTATTTCCTGACGCGCAAAAAAGAGCACGCCGCAGCGTGCCCTTTTTGCGATGCACTTCCCTTCACCAGATTTTGCAGGCCTTTGCGGCGACCATCGGCTGACCCGCTTTGCATCCGAAAGCCGAAGCAAACTGCGGCATATCCGACACGATGCCGTTGACGCGATACTTGCCGGGCGAGTGCGGGTCGGTGATGGCGTTGACGCGCTGGTTTTCAGGCCGCTCGTTTTCGCAGGCCCACTGACCCATGCCGATGAAGTAGCGCTGATCGGGGGTGAACCCGTCGCGATTCGCGAGGTGCATGCCTGCAGTCTGCTTTTGCCACGCTTCGTAGCCGAGCAGCGTGCCGCCGAGATCGGCTACGTCTTCCCCGCTGGTGAGTTTTGAGTTGATGTGAATGTCATCAACGATGACGTACGTGGCGTACTGATCGCGCAGGCAGTCGATGTGCTCCTCAAAGCCTTTGGCGTCGGCGGGCGTCCACCAGTCGCGCAGATTGCCCTGGCCGTCGAACTGGCGCCCCTCGTCGTCAAAGGCGTGAGTGAGCTCGTGGCCGATGGTGCTGCCGGTGTTGCCGTAGTTGGGCGCGTCGTCTTCCCTCGGGTCGTAGAGCGGCGGCTGCAGAACGCCGGCGGGGAAGTTGATGTCGTTCATTTGCGGATTGTAGTAGGCGTTGACGGTCGGCGGCGTCATGCCCCACTCGGTGCGATCGACGGGCTTGCCCACTTTGGCCCAGTCGCGCTTTTGCTGATAAACGCGGGAGCGCTGCGCGTTGCCGTAGTAGTCGTTGCGCTCGACGGTGAGCGTGGAGTAGTCACGCCATTTGTCGGGATAGCCAATCTTGTTGCGCACCGCGTGCAGCTTGGCGATGGCGGCCTGCTTGGTCTCCGGGCTCATCCAGTCAAGGTTCTGGATTTCCTGCTGCATGGATTGCTCGATTTGTTCGGTCATCACAGTGACCTTCTGCTTGGTGCTGGGAGCAAAGTCGCGCGCGATGAATTCCCGGCCGAGCGCTTCGCCGAGATTGCGATCCACCTGGCCTTCGCAACGCTTCCAGCGCGCCTGCATTTGCGGAACGCCGCGCAGGAACTTCGAGTAGAAGTCGAACTGCGCATCTTCAAACGAGGTGGAAAGGCTGGGCGCCGCGGCGTTCAGCGCGTGAATGCGCAGATAGGCCTTGAGATTATCGAGCGGATCGTTGGCCAGCTCGGTTTGCAACGCGGCGAGGAATTTGGGTTGCGCTACATCGACATTGGAGAGGACGGACGTGGGAACCTGCTGCTGCTGAAGATAAGCCGGAAGTTGCAGACCAGGAATCAGGGCATCGACGTCGGCAATCTTCATGGGGTGATACGTGTTGTACGGATCGCGGCGCTCGACGCGGGTGAGCGAAGCGGTCGCGAGGTTGGTTTCGATCTTCATGGTCGCGGCTGCGTCAGCATCGGCCTGAGTCTGCGATTCGCCGGAGAGGACGAGCAGGTGGGCCATATACGCGACGTAATGGTCCCGAATGTCCTGACTCTTGGCGTCGGTCTTGGTGTAGTAGTCGCGATCGGGCAGGCCGAGGCCGCCGGCTTCGACGCCGACGATCATCGTGCCGGCATTCTTGGGATCCTGCTCGGCGCCGGCCATCAGGAAGTAGAGACCACGGCGGCTGGCGCCCTCGCGCAGAAACGCAGCGAGTTGGTCGCGGCTCTTGATGGCGGCGATGCTGTCGAGTTCCGGCTGCAACGGCTTAATGTCGAGCGCGTTGATGGCGTCGGTATCCATGCAGGCTGCGTAGTAGTCGCCAATTTTCTGTTGGATGGGCGTGCGGTGCGTGAGCTTCGCGTCCTGGTCGAGGATGCCCCAGAGCAACCGACGATTGTCGTTGGCGAGCTTGGCGTAGACGCTCCACGAGGCCTGGTCGGCGGGGATAGGATTGCTTTTGCGCCAGCCGCCGCAGACGAATTGATAGAAGTCGACGCAGGGATCGACGGTGCGGTCCATGCTGGTCAGGTCGAGCGAGGGCGAATAGGGGATGGCTTTGAGGGGCTGATCGGCAGGGGCAGCGGGGGCTTGCGCCAGACAGGCTGGCAGCGAGGCCGCGGCAAGCGCCAGCGGCAGAAGGCGTTTCAACATGAGCAGTTCTCCGTGCGGGCCATTATACGCAGGCGGTGCGCGGGGCTGGCGGGGGAGGCAAAGCGGTACACTCAACCCGTGATGACGGAGAAGCCAGCCAAGCCGGCGATCTTTTTACTGGACGCGATGTCGTTCATTTTTCGGGCGTACCACGCGATGCAGAGGCAGCGGCCGATGTCGACGCGGACGGGCGTGCCGACAGCGGCGACGTACGTTTTTGTGAACATGATCAACAAACTGCGCCGGGATTTTGGGCCTGAATATGTTGCGGCGGTGTTCGATCCCGCGGGGCCGGTGTTCCGCGACGAGCAGGCGAAGGCAATGTCGGTGCGGAAGTTCAGTGCGGAGACGCAGACGTTTGAAGCGGTGGCGTACGGGGGTTACAAGGCGAATCGCGAGGCAATGCCGCCAGACCTGGCACAGCAGTTGCCGTATATCCGCCGCGCGCTGGAAGCGTTTCGCATTCCAATTTTGCTGGTTGAGGGATTTGAAGCCGATGACGTAATCGGAACGCTGGCCTGCAAGGCAGCCGAAGCGGGACATCCGGTATTTGTCGTGTCGAACGACAAAGACATGATGCAGTTGGTGAACGATCAGGTGAAAGTGCTGAATCCGGTAAAGGACAACCTGATCCTGGATCGCGCCAAGGTGGAGGAAGTGCTGGGCGTACCGCCGGGGAGGGTGGTGGACGTGATGGCGCTGCGCGGCGATTCGATTGATAACATTCCGGGCGCGCCGGGGATTGGCGACAAGGGATCGGTGGAGTTGATCCAGCAATTCGGCAGCGTGGAGGCGGCGCTGGATCGCGCGGACGAGATCAAGGGGAAAAGGTATCGCGAATCGTTACAAAACAATCGCGACGCGGTGATGCTGAGCAAGCAGCTGGTGACGATTCAGTGCGCGGTGCCGCTGGAGTTTGATTTAGAGGCGATGCGAACGCAGGCTCCGGATCCAGCCGCGTGCCGCGCACTGTTTACGGAGCTGGAGTTCACAACACTGCTGCGGGAGCTGGCTCCGGCGGATGTTCCGGTAACGGCGGAATATGTGTTGGAACCGACCGCGGAGCAGATTGCGGCATTTGCGGCGCAAGCGAGGAAGCACGGCTTTGCGATGGCGCCGCCGGAGTCGGAGTTTGCGGCCGCAAGCGAGCAGGTAAGCGAGCAGGAAACGGAGGCGCTGGAGAAAAAAGAACCAGATCTGAAAACGATGTCGTTGATGTTCACTCCGGAGAGCGAGCCAGGCGTACCGGAGGAGGCCATTGCGCGCGAGATGCGGCTGGGCGTGACGGCGGAGGCGGTTATTGCGCTGCTCGCACCTCTGGAGGCGCTGCGGGAATTGTTGGAAGATGCAGCGATTCCCAAGCGGCTGCATGATTTGAAGGCGGCGCTGCGGTTTATGGAAGCGCGCGGCGTGACGCTACGCGGGGCGAGCGACGATGTGATGCTGTACTCGTACCTCATCAATCCCACGCATACGACGCATCGGCTCAGCGATGTTGCGGCGCGGTTTGGGAATTCCGCGCTCCGGGAAACGGGCGACCGGCAGCTCGTGGAAGCGGCACATGTGATCGGTGCGGTGGCGCCGGTGATGGGTGAAGACATTGACGGGCTGAGCGAGCGACGCGTGTATGAGGACATCGATCTACCGCTGGTGCCAATATTGCTGGGGATGGAGCGTGCTGGGATCCGGATTGATTCCCGAGTGCTGAGCAAAATGGCGGATCGGTTGGCGGCGGATATGCAGCGCGTGGGCGAAGAGATTTTTGCGCTGGCCGGACACCGGTTCAACATTAATTCGCCGAAGCAGCTGGGTGATGTGCTGTTTAACAAGATGGGGCTGCCACGCCCTATGAAATACGGCAAAGGCAAAGTGATTTCAACGGCGCAGGACGTGCTGGAGGAATTGGCCGCGCAGAACGATGTGCCGCGATTGGTGCTGGAGTATCGGCAGCTGGCGAAGTTGAAGTCGAATTATGCCGATTCGCTGCCCTTGCTGGCCGATTCTGACGGCCGCGTGCACACCACGTTCAACCAGGTGGGCACGGCAACGGGACGGCTGTCGTCGACGAATCCCAATTTGCAGAATATTCCGATTCGCACGGAACTGGGGCGTGAGATCCGAGCGGCGTTTGTGGCTCCGCCGGGGTTCGTACTGCTCTCTGCGGATTACTCGCAGATTGAGTTACGGCTGCTTGCGCATTTTTCTGGTGATCCGCTGCTCACGCGCGCGTACCAGACGGGCGCAGACATCCATACGCTGACGGCGGCGGAGGTGTTCGGCGTGCCGGCGGAAACGATGGATAAGGAGACGCGCGGCCGGGCCAAAGCAGTGAATTTTGGAATCGTGTACGGCATCTCGCCATTTGGGCTGGCGCAGCAGTTGGGCATCGAGCAGGCGGAGGCGCGCCTGTATATCGAGAAGTACTTTGCGCGCTACGTGGGTGTGCGCACCTACATTGACCAGATGCTGGAAGAAACGCGGCGTGAGCAGAAAGTCCGGACGTTGTTTGGGCGGATCCGGCCGATCCCGGATATTCAGAGCCGCAATGCGAACCAGCGCGGGTTTGCGGAGCGCACAGCAATCAACACGCCACTGCAGGGCACGGCGGCAGATTTGATCAAGCTGGCGATGATCCGCATCGATGCGCGCATGGCGAAGGAAAAGCTAAAGTCGCGGATGACGCTGCAGGTGCATGACGAATTGGTGTTCGATGTGCCGAACGACGAAATTGAGCCGATGACGGAGTTGGTGCGCCATGAGATGGAGTACGTAATAGAGCTAAGCGTGCCGCTTGTCGCAGATGTGGGCGTGGGCGCGAACTGGCGGGATATGGACTGAGTGCCGGATTAGACGCCCAGTTCGCTGCGAATCGCTGCGGCGATGCGATCCGCGTGGCGGCGCATGGCTTCCTCCGATTCGGCTTCGATCATGACGCGGGCCAGAGCCTCCGTGCCGGAATAGCGGACGACGACGCGTCCGCTTTCCGCCAGTTCCGTTTCTGCCTCACGAATTGTATCCGCCACGGTGCCAATGGCTTCGAACGGCTTCTTCTCGCGCACGCGAACGTTGACGATGACCTGAGGAAATACCTTGAGATCGGCGATGAGTTCGTGAAGCGGACGGCCGGAGCGACGAACAAGCTCAAGGACGACGAGCGCCGTGAGCAAGCCGTCGCCGGTGGTGGCGAGGTGCGGAAACAGAATGTGCCCGGACTGTTCGCCGCCGAGTGAGGCCTGCTCGAGCTGCATCCGTTCAAGCACATATTTGTCGCCGACGGGAGCGCGCAGCATGCGGATGCCGTCGCGGCGGAGGGCTGCTTCAAGGCCCATGTTCGACATGGTGGTGGCGACGACGGTCTGATTGCGCAACATGCCGCGCTGCTGGAGATCGCGGGCGGCGAGCAGCAGAACCGCGTCGCCATTGACGACATTGCCGTGCGCGTCGGCAAGCATGGCGCGATCCGCATCGCCATCGAAGGTAGCGCCGATGTCGGCATGGAGCGCTTTAGTTTCCGCAGCCACCACCGTTGGATGCAGCGCGCCGCAGCCGTCGTTGATGTTGCGTCCGTTCGGCGCGGCGTGGGTGAGGTGGATGGTTCCACCAAGGTGGGCGAAAAGCTCGGGTGCAATTGCCGATGCAGCTCCGTTGGCGCAATCGAGCACGACATGCAGGCCGTTCAGATCGAGGCCGGGAACGGCGGCGCGAAGAAACTCCTCGTAGTCTGCGCGATATTGCACGTTAATCGCGGGCGCGTCGCCGGCCGGTGGCGCCTGCGCGTCTTCCAGACGGCGAAAGATTTCTTCTTCGATACGCAGTTCGGTTTCGTCGGCTAATTTGTAACCATCGCTGCCGAAAACCTTGATACCGTTATCCTGCCAGGGGTTGTGCGAGGCGGAGATGACGATGCCGGCGGAGAATCCGTGACGGCGCGCAAGAAACGCAATGGCTGGAGTGGTGATAACGCCGGCGCTCTGCACGGCGGCACCGCCCTCGCCCAGGCCAGCGGCGATGACGGCGGCAATCCAGTTGCTGGATTCCCGCGTGTCCATGCCGAGGACGACGCGAGGTTGCGCATGCGAAGCTTTGAGTTGATGCGCCAGTGCGAGGCCGACCGCGTAGATTGTCTTTGCGTCCAGTGGCGATTCGCCGGCGACGGCGCGAATGCCGTCCGTGCCAAATAGCTTTCTCATAGGTCTTTAGAATCTTTCTCAACTTGACTGACGCGGCTGCGAATGCGACCGCGCGCGAGCCGAGTGACGATGGACTGTCCGTCGGCGATGTTCAATGTGGTTTTGATGAGCGCTCCGTTCTCGTCGTACACGAGCGCATAGCCGCGATTGAGAACGGCGAGCGGAGAAAGCGCGGTGAGTTGGCGGGAGAGGCTGGTCGCGCGTTCGCGGCAGGCGCGCAAATGTTCGTGCTGCGCGCGGGCCATGCGGGCGTCAATAGCATCGAGACGCTCACGAGCGACGCCTGTGCGCACGGCGACGTCCTGGTGGGCGAGCCGCGCGGAAAGCTCGTTGAGCTTGTCCGTGAGCAGACGGCAGCGGAAGCGCCAGCGCGATTCCATGCGCAGGGTCAAGTCATCGACGCGCTGTTGCTTGCGCCGCAGCTGATCCATCTGCTTCATCAGGATGGATTCGACGCGGACGCGGGCGAGAGCGTTGGTGGCCTGCAGCAGGCGATAACGGCAGCTGCGGACGAGGCGCTGGTCGAGGGTCTGCACCCGCACGGCGATGTTGTGCAGGGCCGCGGTCACCAGTTCGGCAGCGGCGGAGGGCGTAGGGGCGCGCAAGTCGGCGACGAAATCGGCGATAGTGAAGTCGGTTTCGTGACCGACCGCGGAGATGATGGGCAGCTCCGACGCAGCAATGGCTTCGGCCAGCAATTCGGAGTTGAAGGGCGCCAGGTCTTCGAGCGATCCGCCCCCGCGCGCGATGACGATGACGTCAACCTCACGCGTGCGATTGAAATGCGCGATACCGGCTGCGACTTCCGCAGCGGCAGCGTCGCCCTGCACGGACGCGGGAAAAAGTAGCACATGCAGCCCCGAGTGGCGGCGATTGACGATGTTCAGAAAGTCGCGAATCACGGCGCCGGTGGGCGAAGTGACGATGCCAACACAGTGGGGAAAGGTGGGCAGCGGCTTCTTGTGATCCGCGTCGAAGAGGCCGCGCGCTTCGAGCCGCGCTTTGAGCTGTTCGAAAGCGATTTGCAGAGAGCCGGCACCGACTGGCTCGAGGAATTCCGCAACCAGCTGCATTTGGCCACGCTGTTCATAGACAGAAACCTTGCCGCGCAGCAGGACGTGGAGGCCGTCGGCGGGTTTGAAGCGTAACAGAGAGGCCTGGCGGCGAAAGAGCACCGCGGGCAACTGCGCATCGCCATCCTTCAGCGTGAAGTAGACATGGCCGGAGGGAGCGGAGCGCAGGTTCGAGATTTCGCCCTCGACCCAGAGGTCGCCGTATTCGCGCTCGATGTGGACGCGCACCTCGCTGACGAGGTCGCCGACCTTCCAGATACGGCGGGTCACAGGCGACTCGAACGAGAAGCCGAGCTGGGGGTCGGCGCGGCGCGGCGCGCTGGAAGAAGAACTCATCCTTGCCTGAGTATAGTGCCGCGCAGTTGTCAGGCGGTGCGCGGGCCGCAATAATGGCTGAATCGAAAAACCCGAGGAAAGCCAATGATCCAGCGCATTACTGCCGTAGCGTTTGCCCTGTTCGCCGGGGTGCTCTTTTTGCGGCCTGCGGAAGCACAGTCTTTCACTCTGCAACAGGTGATGAGCGCGCCGTTCAGCTCCGGTTTGCAGGCGGCGCCAGCGGGGAGACGGGTGCTGTGGATCGCCAATCAGCAGGGCCGCAGGAACATTTACGTTGCGGAGCCGGGTAACCCGAACGTTC
>DATHQV010000102.1:0-2036 GCA_035482355.1 Acidobacteriaceae bacterium
GAACACGTCGAGTTGATCGTGAACGATGCCGCGGCCGCGCGCCAAGCGCGTCGCGTGCTCGAACGAGCCGATGCCCTATCAGCCAATATCCGTTTCCATCGCTGGCCCACCAACCGCGTCTGGCTGCGCGACTCAGGCTGCATTTTCCTCACGCCTGCGCAGAAGGATCATGTGGGTCCTGGTCTCAGACCCGGACAGGCCGAGCAAAGCTCGGCTGCCCCTGCCCTCAAGTTCCGCTTTAACGCCTGGGCAAAATATTCCAACTGGCGCTACGACGAAAAGATCGGCAGCCTGATGACCAAAGCCGCGCACGCCCACGAAATTCGCCCTCTCTCCCAAGGCACGCGCATCGTCCTCGAAGGCGGATCCATCGACGTCAACGGTGCCGGAACCATTCTCACCACCGAAGAATGCCTGCTCAGCAAAGTGCAGGAGCGCAATCCGCACATGGCGCGCGTCCACTACGAAAAGGCGTTTGCCGACTACCTGGGCGCTCCCAACGTAATCTGGCTCGGACGCGGCATCGTCGGCGACGACACTCATGGCCACGTCGACGATCTCTCCCGCTTCGTCTCGAAACACACCGTCGTCACCATGGTCGAGCCGAATTCGAAAGATCCCAACCACGAGCCGCTGCGCGCCAATCTGCGCCGCCTGCAAGCCGCGCGCGACCAGGACGGCCGCCCATTCACCGTAGTCGAGATGCCAATGCCGCAGCCCGTCGTCTTCGAAGGCCGCCGCCTTCCCGCCAGCTACGCCAATTTCTACATCGCCAACGGAGTCGTGCTCGCGCCCGTCTTCAATCGTCCCAACGACCGCATCGCGCTCAACACCCTGGCCGATCTGTTCCCCACGCGCGAAATCGTTCCGATTTATTCTGGAGATTTCATCTGGGGCCTGGGCGCGATGCACTGCATGACGCAACAGCAGCCGGCCGGGTAGCTGACAGCTGAGAGCTTATGTCGGAGATGACCACAAGTCGACTCGAAGCGTTCAGCGATGGCGTGATCGCCATCATCATTACCATCATGGTGCTGGACTTGCGTGCGCCCGCCCAGCCCACGTTCGCGGCGCTCGCGAAAGTCGCGCCGGTATTTCTCAGTTACGCGCTCAGCTTTCTGGTGGCTGCGATCATGTGGGTCAACCACCATCATCTGGTGCACGCCGTGCGCTCGGTAACGGCGCGACTGCTGTGGTCGAATCTTTACCTGCTGTTCTGGATGTCGCTCATTCCCTTTGTCACCGACTATGCAGGCAAAAATTATCGCGAACCGATGGCAGTGGCGCTCTATGGCCTCGACCTCTTCATGTGTTCGACCGGATATTATTTTCTCCGCATGGAACTGATTCGCCAGAGCGGACACGATACAGCCATGCGGGAATATCACCAGGGCATCAACCGCAAAGGCGCCTTCGCCTCCGCGCTCTACCTGGCGTCAGTCCCGCTGGCCTACGCTTCGGTCTACGCTTCATTCTTTATCTTTGCCCTGATTCCAGCGATGTATTTTCTGCCGGAAAAAATGCTGGGGAGCGACTGACGGCGATGGCATCTTGGGAGGCTCGATGTGTCTACCTCGATGTATCTACCTCGCTACCTCGACCCTAACTATCTTGTCATTCCGACGCGCGCTGAAAGCGGGCGGAGGAACCTGCTGATCTCCGGCGCGGCGACGCAGCGTTGGCGGGTATCCAGAAAAGCAGGTTCCTCACCGGGCTTTCAGCCCAATTCGGAATGGCAAGGATTTTTTGGAGGCCGATTGCTACCGTTGATACATCGTCGGCTGCGGACCTTTTTCCAGCGTCTTGCGGTCCCAGATCCAGCCTTCGCGGGTGTAGCTGGCGAGTTCGAAATCCTGCGTGAGTTCAAGCGCGTCGACCGGGCACGCGTCTTCGCACAGACCACAAAACATGCAGCGGCTCAGGTCGTAGGTGAAATCGGTCAGTTCCTTGCGGCGGGTGTGCTCGTTGCGCGCGCTGGAGACCACAATCAAATTCTCCGGGCACGCCACCGCGCACAAGTCGCACGCGATGCACAT
>DATHQV010000103.1:0-2712 GCA_035482355.1 Acidobacteriaceae bacterium
CGAGCGCCATTCCGATGTCCACTCCATGAAATCCCAGGCAGCGGGCTCGTGAATAATGTAGTGCGGTTCGTTGGCGCGGATTTCAACGCCGACTGTGCCGGTGGCGTGGGTAGGATCGGTTTGTAGCAGGGAGATGTCGGCGGGGAAGGCTTTCAGAACTCCACATGCTTCGGCTGCGAGCGGGTCGTTGCCGAGGCGGCTGGCAATGACGCCGCGATTTCCCAGGCGGGAACTCATCACAGTGAAGTTTGCGGGTGCGCCACCGAGGCGTTTGCCGGAAGGCAGCAGGTCCCAGAGCAGTTCACCGAGGCCGACGATCACTTTCTGCATCTGCTTCTGCATCCGGCCGCCCTTCAAAATCCGCGACCTGAGCATGGTAAACCAACGCGGGACGGTACAATCGCGTCTAATTCCAGATAAACCTAGTAGACAACTGGGGAAGGGGAAGAGTAGTGGCTGAAACATCTGACGCAGCGGTCCGGCCACGCCGATCGCGCGGGGTCCGGATCATGGTGTGGATTGCCTTCGTTTTGTTTCTGGTTGCGGCGGGATTATTTACCGTTGCTGCAATTTATTTCCGGCGTGCGGCGCCCATCCTGCGCGCGCGGGTAGTTGAGACGCTTTCGACGCGCTTCGACAGCCGCGTGGAGCTGGCGACCTTCGATGTGTCCGTGTTTCACGGCTTCGAAGTGAGCGGCGGGGGCCTAAAGCTGTATCCCAGGCACCTGGATATGCAGCAGCCGCTCTTCTCGGTCGATAAGTTTTCCTTCCGGACGGGCTGGCGCGATCTTCTGCGAACGCCGATGCACATCGGACAGGTGCAGATATCGGGGCTGGGCATCAATATGCCGCCCAAGGAGCAGCGACACGATATGCCGAAGCTCAACCAGGGAGGATCGGGGGGTGGGAAGATTCAGATCCTTGTGGACGAATTGCTGATCGATAATGCGACGTTGATTCTCGAAACAAGCAAGCCGGGGAAGGTTCCGCTGGATTTTGAGATCAGCAAGCTGCGGATGACGTCGGTGGGCGCCGGCCAGCCGATGCAGTTCCATGCGATTCTGACGAATCCGAAGCCGGTGGGGAATATCGACTCTACGGGCTACTTCGGCCCGTATAACGCGCATAGCCCGGGCGACTCGCCGGTGCGCGGCAAATACAGCTTCAGCCACGCCGATCTAGGTACGTTTAAGGGGATCGGCGGGATTTTGTCTTCGACGGGCGTTTATCAGGGCACTCTGAACAACATTGTGGTGGATGGGGAGACGGACACCCCGGACTTCCGGCTGAGCACGGCGAATCATCAGATGCCGCTGCACACCAAGTTTTACGCGATCGTCGACGGCACGAATGGCGACACGCATCTGCTGCCGGTCGATGCGATGCTGGCGCACTCGCACATCATAGCTTCAGGGGATGTGGTCCGCGCGCAGGGCATGCCCGGCCACGACATTACGCTCGATGTTACGGTTGCCCCGGCGCGCATCGACGACATGCTGAGACTGGGTGTGAAGACGGAGCCTCCAGTGATGACGGGCGACCTGACAATGCATACGAAGTTCCACCTGCCGCCGGGGCAGGGAACGGTGCTCGACCGGCTTCATCTCAAAGGAAATTTCGAGATCACGAATGTGCATTTTACGAACGACAAGATTCAGGGGAGGGTCGACGAACTGAGCCTGCGCGGCCAGGGAAAGCCGAAGGAGGCGAAGGAAGCCAAGGAGGCCAAAGAAGAAAATCCCGACATTGCTTCGGAGATGCGCGGCAATTTTGAGCTGGGGGAGCAAAAGATCACGATTACGGATCTCGATTACCGGGTGCCGGGCGCGGAGGTTGCCATGAGCGGCGTTTACACGCTGGATGGCGACACCTTCAACTTCCATGGAGTGGCGCGGATGCAGGCGAAGGTGTCAGAGATGGTGACGGGATGGAAGTCATGGGCGCTGAAGCTGGCCGACCCGCTGTTCATGAAGCATGGAGCCGGAACCGAAGTTCCGATTGAGGTGACGGGAACGCGCTCGGAGCCGCACTTTGGCGTGGAGATGGATAAGGTATTCGGTCACAAGGATAAGGACAAGAACAACGGAGCTAAGGATCAGGGGCAGACTCCCGCGCAGACCGATCCGAAGTAGACCGCGCTGCGGTTGGGTCGGGTTTATACTTGTTTAAAGAATGTCGAAATACAGAAGTTCCTCGGCCGCCGAGTCTGGCGGCAATTTCGTCTCCGCTCAAGCTGAACAGGCCCGCTCGCCGCGCATCCGCTCTACTACTGTGCTTTGTGTGCGCCGTAATGGCAGCGTCGTAATGGCCGCTGACGGGCAGGTCACGCTGGGCGAATCGGTGATCAAACACTCGGCACGCAAGATCCGCCGGCTCTACCAGGACAAGATTCTTGCCGGCTTTGCCGGGTCCACGGCCGACGCATTTTCTCTCTTCAGCCGCTTTGAAGGCAAGCTGGAGCAGTACGCGGGCAACCTGGGCCGCTCCGCGGTCGAGCTGGCCAAGGACTGGCGCACGGACAAGATGTTGCGCAACCTGGAAGCGTTACTGATCGTTTCCGACCCGATACAGACCTTCCTGATCAGCGGCTCGGGGGATGTGATTGAGCCGGACGAGGGAATTGCGGCGATCGGCAGCGGCGGGTCCTATGCGTTAGCGTCGGCGCGCGCCCTGATGGAGAATACGGATTTGCCGGCGCGCGATATTGCCGAG
>DATHQV010000104.1:0-2914 GCA_035482355.1 Acidobacteriaceae bacterium
TGAATTCGTTTTTCGATTTGGAATTTGCTTTTGACTCTTGCCTTACGCCGATTTCCCCTTCTGCAGAAACGCCGGCGCCTCATCCGCGCTCGGCCCCCACGTCGAGGGCACCGCCACATTCAGCATCCGCAAATACACGCTGAACTGCCCGCGGTGCTGATACCAGTGGCTCAGCATCGCGTCCCGCAACAGCTGCACGCGCGGCTGCACGTATAACTCCTGATCGCCCGCCTCGAATCGCCAGCGCTCGTTCATCGCCGCGTCGTCGAATTTCGGCAGGACGCTGCGCACGGTCGCAACGCTCTCGTCGTATTTCTGCAGAATCTCCGCTCGTGTTTTCGGCTCGGGGAACGTGAAAGCGTCCCCTCCAGGCATCGGCGCCGGATTCGTCTGGGCGATCTGAATCACCCCGCCCGGCACGCTCGCTAGATGCAGCGCCAGCTGCCCGGCCGTCATCGACCTCTCATGCGGCTTCCATCCAAGCTTGTCCTCCGGCAATCGCTCCAGAAATTTCCGCGTCAACGGCGCCTGCGCCTCAAATTCCGCCAACATCGTTTCCGCAATCGACATAGCCATTCTCCTTTTGATCTTCCCGCCTCCATCTCACCTGGCTCGAGCGGCGGGCGCCTCCACCCGCTCCTTCATCCGCGCGTGCGTATAAGCCCAGCCCTGCCTGATCCCCGCCCGGTGATCGTCCTGAATCACGCCGAACGCCGAGTGCCGGAATTTGATCAGCGTCCCGCCAGGTTCCTCGCTCAACCGGTACTGCAAGTTGGATGTCGCCGCATACGACATGATCAGCGGCCCGCAGAACTCGATCAGCGTCGGCCGCTTGATCGCCTGCACGTGTCCCCAGAAGTGCCCGTTCTCCGCGCCCAGGTCCCGCGTCCATTTCCCGCCCGGCCACGCCTCGAGCTTCATGGGCATCGCGTAGTTCGGCGCCGGCTCGTTCAGCGGCCCCAGCTGCTCGAGCAAAGCTGCGAACGTCACTTCAATCGGCGCCTTCACGTGAATCTCTTCGTGAATCTCCATCGTGAGATCGTCATTCGTCATCGCTGCCTCCCTCGCGACTCCCTGCCGCAGGCGGAGGCGTCTCGATGCCCTGCGCCATCTTCGCCTCCGCCCTTTGCTTGACCTTCGTCAACTGATGCTGCCAGAACCGCTCGAATTCGCCGGTCCATTCATGCAGCGGACGGATCGCCGCCGCGTTCGTCCGGTACAGCTTGCGCCGCCCGTCCCGCCGCATGCGCACCAGGCCTACATCCCGCAGCACGCGCAGGTGCTTCGACACCGACGGCTGCTCGAGCGCCAGTGCCACCACGATCGCCGTCACCGGCTGTTCGCGGTCCGCCAGGAACGCCAGGATCGCCCGCCGCCGCGGCTCCGCCACCGCATTGAACGCATCCGAAGTTGTCGCCGCCCTGGCCATACGCAGACATTACATTCCCATATGGGAATATGTCAAGAGAAAAAAACGGGCGGCAAGGCCGCGGCCCTGTCGCCCGTTTTGGTCGCACAGACAATCGGGTCTCTTCGCTGTTTCCTCGTTGTTCTCCGCGCTCCGCTTACAAATTCAACTCAAAATGCAGCACGTCGTGAATTCGCCAGCCGGAGTCGACCAGGACCACATGGTCTCCGATCACCACGTAACGATATCCCGGAGGGCACGGTCCCAACCGCACCAGCAAATCATGCGGCACCGGCCGCCACGCCCGGCGCATCTCCGGCGTCAGAACGAACCCTTCGTGGATGTTCGGCTCCCACGCGCTGTGCCAGTAGCGCCCCTCGTCATGATGGAAAGCGTCGTGATGGTCCTTGTACCAATCGCGCGCCGCGCCGCGATCGTGATCGTCAAAATGATCGTGGTCGCGATGCTCCTGCGCCTGCGCGACCCTCATCCCCATGCCAATCCCCAGAAGCACACTCAATCCAACAGCCAGCCAACGTCGGCTCTTCATGCCCATCCTCCTGATGCGAACGTGAGATTGAAAACCAGCACTCCGGCCTGCTCAAGCCTGCCGCCGCCATCCCCAAGTCCGCAATACGGAAAAACCCTTAGCCCAAAGGGTGGGCGGCGCGTCGGAAGGCCCTTTTTCGATCCCCCGAGTCCCGGGCTTGGTGAGCGTGCGCCTTCGCAGGCCTCAATTCTGTCGGGCGGAAGGCCGCGGCGCGACAGCCAGATCTTTGCAGGCCAGCCGGCGCGTTGTCATCCTTCTGCCGCTGGGATATTCTCGAGCAACGATGGTCGACATTCATTGCCACATTTTGCCCGGGATTGACGATGGCTCCCCGTCGCTTGAGGTCTCGTGCGCAATGGCCGAGATGGCCATTGCCGACGGGGTGACGCACGTGATCGGGACGCCGCATGCGAGCCCGGATCACACCTTCAGCCTGGCACGCAACCACGAGCTGCGCGATGAGTTGCAGGCGAAATTCAGTGGGCAGATCACGTTCGCCACGGGCTGCGATTTCCACCTGAGCTTCGAAAACCTGCAGGACATCCGGCACGACGCTTTTCGCTACACGCTGAACCAGAAAAGCTACCTTCTGGTGGAGTTTGCGGACTATTCGATTCCGCCGTCGATGGACCAGGCGCTGCACGAGCTGCAGCTCGCGGGGCTGCACCCGATCGTGACGCATCCGGAGCGCAACCCGCTGATCCGCGCGCAGCCCGAGCGGCTCTACCGCTGGCTGCGGCAGGGATGCTACGCGCAGGTGACGGCGCAATCGCTGCTGGGGCGGTGGGGCGATTCGGCGCAGGCGGCGGCGAACGAATGGCTGGACGCCGGGGCGATCCATTTCCTGGCCAGCGACGCGCACAATACGACGTCGCGTCCGCTGAAGCTGAAGGAAACCTACGAGATGATCGCGAAGGCGCGCGGCGAGGGTGTGGCGCGGGCGTTGCTGGTGGATA